>NZ_JAZHFR010000141.1:0-5227 GCF_036541385.1 Comamonas sp. GCA5
CCCGGGCTGGGCCGACAAGGCCCGCCATGCGGCCTGCAGCCGGACCTGCTGCCGAGGATCGCGCGCAGCGCCCCCCCCCAGGCTACCGTACGCTGCAAGGCCTGCACCGCCAGCCGCTCGGTGCGGCGCAAGGCCGGGGTGGCCAGGATGGTGTCGCGGCGCCACTGCTGCAGCTGCAGCAGCGCGGTCTGCATGGCGCGCAGTGACAGCCCCAGATCGTGAAGCTGCCCGCGCGCGGGCCACTGCGTCTTGTCCGCCCAGCGCACCAGCCGCAACAGGCGGTGGTGCAACTGGGCCTGCCACAGCGCAGCGGCGGCGGAGCCGCCCGGCCACAGCGCGGGCCGCCCCTCATCCAGCAGGCGGCGCGCCAGGGCCGGCACCTCGGCCAGCATCATGCGCGCCAGAGTGTGCAGGCGCCGCTGGGCATTGGTGGGATAGACCCCGCGGTACACCAGCCAGGCCAAGGCCGGCCCGGACACCACGGCCAGCGCCATGCTCAGGTGCTGGGTCCACCCCGCAGTTTGCGGAAACACCGGCGCCAGCAGGATGAACATGGCCATGTTGGTGTCCATGGCGCCCGCCGCCGTGCGCTGGTGGGCAAACACCAGCCCGCCCAGCAGGGCAAACGGCAGCAGCATCCACACCATCTGCCAGCCCGACTGGGCCCAGGGCCAGACCAGGGTCTGGCACAGCAGCGCCAAGGCGGCGCCGATCAACTGCCCACGCAGCACGAAGGCCATGGTGCGGTGCGGGCTCTCGAAGCCCGAAAACACCAGCAGCATGACCGACAGGCCCAGCATGCCGAAGGCCACCAGGCGCCATTCCGTGAGCGCCCACACCATGCCCAGCAGCAGCAAGGTGCAGCCCGCACGCACGGCCGCCTGGCGTGCACCCACCCAGTCGCGGTGCAACGGCAAGGGTGCCATGCGCCGCTCGTGGGCCACAGGCCGGCGCTGGCCTTGCAGATCCCGTTGCTCGGCCTCCCAGCCGCTGTGCATGGCCTGCAACAGCAGATACAGGGCATGCAACACCTCCGGGACGGCCTGCCCGGCTGCCTGCACGGCGGCCACCGCAGCTTCGCAGGCCGCAATCGCCTGTTGCAAGCACTGGCGCAAGGCCTGGGCCTGCTCGGGCTCGGGCGCGGCCTGCAACGCCTGCACGAGCGACTCCAGCGCCTGGACCAGCTGCTCTGCCGGGCCCTCAGGGGCAAGGTCCACCGCCGCCTCGGCGCGCGGCAGCAGCCCCAGGTGGTAGACCAGATCCAGGGCGCGGTGCTGCTGCCAGTGCATGGCCCTGGAAGTGTGGCGGGCCGTGCGCGATCCTTCGGGGTACAGCTCCAGCAACTCCTCCACCTCGGCCAGACGGCTGAGCAACACGGCCATCGGGGCCGGCGCAGGCGCGGCGTGCGGGCGCAGCGAAGCGATGGCTGCCTGCAGCACGCCGGCCAGCGCATGGCGGCTTTGGGCAATCAGCACGGCGGTGCGGCGCCGGGGGGCGAAGCACCAGGAAATGCACACGGCGGTCAGCACCCCGGTCACCACGGTCAGCAGGCGGTCCCAGGCAAACGGCCAGATCGCGGCCACGGGCCCCACGTGCAGCAAGATCACCATGGCCGCCGAGTAGCCCGCCAGCATGCAGCCGTAGGCCATGTAGCCGCGCTGCAGGTTGCCCAGGAAGGCACACAGCGCGCTCCATGCGGCCAGGCCCAGGGCCAGCACCCAGATCGACTCCTGCGCCAGCAGCACCAGGCCCACGGCGAATGCCACGCCCACCACCGAACCGGCGAAGCGGTAGATGCCGCGCGACAGCAAATGCTCACGCATCGGCTGGCTACAGGCCCAGGCCGACATGGCCGCCCAGTGCGGGTGCTCCAGCCCCAGGGCATAGGCCAGCAGCAACGCGGCGAAGGCCGCCAGGGCCGTGCGCAGGGCAAACGCCAGCACCGGGGTGTGAAAGCCCAGGGCCCGCGCCCAGGTGGTGGCGGTGGATGCGCTCATGGTGCCTCCGGATCGCACGTGCCGACCGCTGGGGGCTGCGACGCCTGCACCAGGCGCCGGTCCAGTTGCAGCAGTCCGGCCACCAGGGCCTGCACCGCCGAGGCGGGCAGGCCTTCCAGCAGTTGCTGCTCCACCCGCTGCAGCTTGCCGTGCACGTCGGCCACCATGGCCTGCCCATCGGCGGTCAGCAGCAATTGCTTGCTGCGGCGATCGGCCGCATCGGTGACCCGCAGCACCAGGCCCCGGTCTTCCAGCAGGTCCACCACGCGCACCAGGCTGGAACTGTCCAGGCCCATGCGCTGCGCCAGTTGCTTGAGGCTCAGCGCCTGGCCGGCCTGGTGCAGGTGAAACAGCGGGCGCCAGGTGGCATCGGTCAAGCCCAGCTCCGCCAGGCGCATCTCCAGCACACGGCGCCAGTGGTGGCTCACACTGACCAGCAAATGACCAAAAACGGCACCGCCTGCGGCGCATCGGCGGCGTCGCAGGACGGCGGTTGGCAGTTCATCGTGGCATCAGACAGGTTCATGCAGACTCTTTGCAAGATAAATGATTGGCAATGCCAACTATTTTAAAAAAAGTGCTCTTGCGCATGCAGCGCCTGTCTGCAAGCCCCTGCGGGCGCCAGGGCGTGGGCACCGTGCACGGCTTGAGTTCGTACGCCGTTGCCGCGACACTGGCGGCTTTGTTGGACGCTGCCCTGGCCCATGAACCACCACCTGCCCCCGGCCGATCCCGCGCTGGACCGTTTCGCCGATCTGCCGAATGGCCTGCAACTGTGCTTTCGCACCTATGGACACCCCGATCACCCGCCCATCGTGCTGATTGCCGGCCTGGGCCTGCAACTGGTGTCCTGGCCCCAGGCCCTGATCGACGGCCTGGTGGCCGAGGGCCTGTACGTCATCACACTCGACAACCGGGACATGGGCCGCTCCAGCTACCTGCCGCAGACCCCGCCGGCGCGCTGGCGGCTGCTGCTGGACCGCATCCCCAGCGGGCACTACCTGATCAGCGACATGGCCAACGACGTGATCGCCCTGCTGGACCACCTGGGGGCCGAGCAGGCGCATGTGCTGGGCATGTCCATGGGCGGCATGATTGCCCAGAACGTGGCGGCGCAGGCCCCGCAGCGCGTGCTGTCGCTGACTTCCATCTTCTCCACCACCGGCAACAAGCAGGTGGGCCAGCCCGCCGCATCGACCATCTGGCGCATGCTGACCAGTCGGCCCGCCTGGACCCTGCCCCAGGCGCAGGACAAGTTCGTGCAGCTGATGCGCCACATCGGCAACCCCGAGGTGCCCGGCGTCGAGACCTTGTGGCGCCAGCACATGGCCCTGGCCTGGCAGCGCACCACGCCCGAGCTGTCGCTGCAGGGCTACGAACGCCAGGTCACCGCCATCGTGGCCTCCGGCGACCGCACCGGGCTGCTGCACCACATCCAGGCTCCCACCCTGGTGCTGCACGG
Source organism: Comamonas sp. GCA5 (assembly GCF_036541385.1). Taxonomy (NCBI): domain Bacteria; kingdom Pseudomonadati; phylum Pseudomonadota; class Betaproteobacteria; order Burkholderiales; family Comamonadaceae; genus Comamonas; species Comamonas sp. GCA5. Next base: position 3,460 of record NZ_JAZHFR010000141.1, read on the forward strand.
TGACCGCGACTACATCGTCCACCCCAGCGGCGGCGAGGCCACGGCGCGCGCCATCTCGGGGGCGCAGCTGCACACCCTGGTCGGCATGCGGCACCAGCTGGATGCGGCCATCACCCCGGCGCTGCTGGAGCTGATCGTGCCCCATCTGCGCGATGCCCAGCGCTGACGGTGCATAAAAAAAGGCGCTGCACGCAGCGCCTTGTGGATGTGAGCCGAGCCTGCTCAGCGCATGGCGCGGCGCAACCAGGCGCTGGTCTGATCGACGGCCACCGACAACCCCAGCATGGCCAGAATCACCGTGCTGGCTTCGGCGTAGTGGAACAGCGACAGCTTGACGTACAGCAGTTGCCCCAGTCCCCCGGCGCCGACAAATCCCAGGATGGCGGCCATGCGGATGTTCATTTCCCAGCGGTACAGGGTGTAGGCCAGCAACTGCGGCGCTGCACCAGGCAAGGTGCCGTACAGAAAGGCCAGCACCCGCCCGCTGCCGGTCCGGCGCAGGGCCTCGGCCGGTTGCGGCGGGGCGTTCTCCAGCGCTTCGGCATACAGCCGCCCCAACACGCCGGCCGTGTGCAAAGCCAGGGCCAGGGCCCCGGCAAACGGCCCCAGCCCGACGGCCAGGGCGGTGATGGTGGCCCACACCAGCTCCGGCACGGAGCGCAACAGGTTCAGCACCACATTCCACGGCGCGCGGAACCTGGGCAGGGCCAGCAACAGGCCGGCAACGGCGGCCAGCAGCGTGCCCACTACCGAGATCGCCAGCGTCTCGCCAATGCCCACCAGCACGGCCCACAGCCAGGCTGCGCTGGTGTCCGGCGGGAAGAAGCCGGTGACGAAATCCCCCATCGCGGCGGCCGCCTGGCCGGTGAACAGCTGCGACCAGTCCATGCCCAGCAATTGCCAGCTGGCCACGATGGCGGCCGACACGGCCAGCAGCACCGCCGCACTGCGCCAGCCCCAGGGCGCCGCACGGGGCGCGGGCGTCGCATCCAGGGCACGGCGCAAGCCATTCGACAGCGCATCCGCGCCCAGCACCAGCAGCACGAACACCAGCAGGATGGAGCAGGCCTCGCCGCCGTTGAGCATCTTCATCGCCTGGTCCATCAGCTGGCCCAGGCCGCCGGCGCCCACAAAGCCCATGACCACGGACGCGCGGATGGCGCATTCCCAGCGGTAGACGGTGTAGGACACCAGTTCCTTGGAGGCCAGGGGCAGCACCCCGTACAGCAGCGCCAGGGCGCGCGGACTGCCGCTGCGCACCAGGGCACGGGCGGCGGTGCCGTCCTCGCTTTCCAGGATTTCGGCGTAGACCTTGGCCAGCATGCCGCCATAGGTCAGCCCCAGGGCCAGCACCCCGGCGGTCGGTCCCAGGCCGAACACGCGCACGAAGACCAGCGCCCACACCAGCTCGGGAATGCCGCGCAGGATGGTCAGGATGGCGCGCGCCACCGGGTTCTGCGTGGCCTTTTCACGGACGGCGCTGGTGGCCCAGTACGACAGCGGCACGGCCAGCACAAAGGCCAGCAGCAGGCCGATGGTGGCAATGGCCAGCGTCTCCAGCGTGGCCTGCCACAGATAGCCGCCAAACTCGGCACTGGTGTCTGGCGGCAAGAAGCCCGCCAGAAAGCCGCCGATGACGTGCAGGTTGTTGGGGTCGAACAAGGCCCCCGGCTGCACGCCGGCGCCCTGCCACAGGGGCCACAGCACGGCCAGGGCCACCAGCAGGCCCCACAGGCGGGGCCGCGCCGCCGGGTCGGACAAAGGCGTT
>NZ_JAZHFR010000142.1:0-4605 GCF_036541385.1 Comamonas sp. GCA5
CGCAGGCGCGCCGCCACCACGCGTTCGTGCGGCCGGAATCGGCTGGTCGGGCTGGTCGGGGCTGGCCCGGCGGTTGCCCCCGGCAGGGCGCAGGCTGCGCAGCAGGCGCTCCAGCTGGGGCAGCTCGAGGGTGGACAGCAGATGCTGGCAGCTGTCGTCCAGCAGGGCGGCATAGGGCAGCACCAGGTGGCGGTGGGTGGCGGCCGGGGCGGGCAACGCCAGGAACGGCGCGGGCAGTGCGGGCGGGGAAAGCGACATGGGGCCGTATTGTCCCTAAACCGCTGCCCAGCGTCAGTCTTGTATGACAAGGCCGGGCGGCGGCCAGTGCCACAATGCGGGCCACGTATGCAAATTCCTTACGAACTCGCTTTGGGCTGGCGCTACACGCGCGCCGGCCGCGCCACACGGCGCAATGGCTTCATCTCCTTCATCTCTGGGGTCTCCATGCTGGGCATCGCCCTGGGCGTGGCCGCGCTCATCATCGTGCTGTCGGTGATGAATGGCTTTCAGAAAGAGGTGCGCGACCGCATGCTCAGCGTGGTCTCGCACATCGAGATCTTTGCGCCCAACGGCCAGGCGCTGCAGGACGTGGACGCCACCATGCGCCAGGCCAAGCAGCACCCCGAGGTGATCGGGGCCGCGCCCTTTGTGGCGGCGCAGGGGTTGATTGCCCGTGGCGAGGACATGAAGGGCGCCATCGTGCGCGGCATCGACCCCGCGCGCGAGGGCGAGGTGACCGATCTGGCTGCCACCAATGCCGACGTGCTCAAGCTGCTGACGCCGGGCACCTTCAACATCGTGCTGGGCCAGGAGCTGGCGCGCCAGATGGGCGTGGGCGTGGGCGATGTGGTGACGCTGATCGCGCCCAGCGGCCAGGTGACCCCGGCCGGTGTGGTGCCGCGCCTCAAGCAGATGACCGTGGCGGGCACCTTTGATTCGGGCCACTACGAGTACGACTCGGCCATGGTCATGCTGCATTACGAGGATGCGCAGCGCATTTTCCGCCTGGAGGGGCCGACCGGCATCCGCCTCAAGCTCAAGGACCTGCACCAGGCACCGCGCGTGGTGCAGGAGCTGTCGGGCATGATCACCGAGTTCCTGTACCTGCGCGACTGGACGCAGCAGAACAAGACCTGGTTTGCCGCCGTGCAGCTGGAAAAACGCATGATGTTCATCATTCTGACGCTGATCGTGGCCGTGGCCGCGTTCAACCTGGTGTCCACCCTGGTGATGACGGTGACCGACAAGCGCGCCGACATCGCCATCCTGCGCACCCTGGGGGCCTCACCGGGGTCCATCATGGGCATCTTCATGGTGCAGGGCGCCATGGTCGGGGTGATCGGCACCCTGGCCGGGCTGCTGCTGGGCCTGGGCGTGGCGCTGAACATCGACGTCATCGTGCCGGCCATCGAGCACGCCCTGGGGGCCACCTTCCTGCCCAAGGACATCTACCTGATCAGCAAGATGCCCAGCGATCCGCAAAGCAGCGACATCGTGCCGATTGCCGTGATTTCCCTGATTCTGGCCTTCGTGGCCACGATTTATCCCAGCTGGCGCGCCAGCCGCGTGAACCCAGCGGAGGCTCTGCGCTATGAGTAAGCAACTGGTCCTGGATGCGCGCAGCATCACCAAGCGTTTCGAGGACGGGCGCCTGAATGTGCAGGTGCTGCATGGCGTGGACCTGCAGGTCCATGCTGGAGAGACCCTGGCCATCGTTGGGGCCTCGGGCTCGGGCAAGAGCACCTTGCTGCACCTGCTGGGCGGGCTGGACGCGCCCAGCCAGGGCAGCGTCCACCTGATGGGCCAGCCCCTGCACACCCTGAGCCCGAAGCGCCAGGGCGAGCTGCGCAACCAGCATCTGGGCTTCATCTACCAGTTCCACCACCTGCTGCCCGAGTTCAGCGCCCAGGACAACGTGGCCATGCCGTTGCGCATCCGCCGCGAGACCCGGCCGCAGGCGCTGGCCCAGGCGGCCCGCATGCTGGAGGCCGTGGGCCTGAAGGAGCGCATGGAGCACCGGCCGGCCGAGCTGTCGGGTGGCGAGCGCCAGCGCGTGGCGATTGCCCGCGCCCTGGTGGCCCAGCCCGCCTGCGTGCTGGCGGACGAGCCCACGGGCAACCTGGACCGATCCACGGCTGACAGCGTGTTCGCCCTGATGCTGCAACTGGCCCGCAACCACGGCACGGCGTTTGTCATGGTCACGCACGACGAATCGCTGGCCGCCAAGTGCGACCGCGTGGTGCGTCTGGTGCAGGGCCGGCTGGCCTGAGGGCCGCCACCCTGGGCCTGTGGGGGCGCAGCCCCTAGGCCGGCACGGTGCCTGGGCGCGGGGTGGGCGCAAACGAGAACACCGGCATGCTGCTGACCGCCGGCGGCGGTGCCAGTTCCGGCCCGGGCGCCGGGTCCTGGGGTCTATGGTCCAGGGCCTCGGTCACGGCGCGCAGCTGGGCTGACTGGTGCACGGCCGCCTCGGCCACCTCGTGGATGATGGCTGTCACTTGCGTGGAGGCGCCCATGATGTCCTGCATGGTCTGACCGTCCTTGCGCACCTGTTCCGCGCCACAGTTCACCTGCTGGCAGGACACCTCGATCAGTTGCTTGATTTCCTTGGCTGCCGCCGCGCTGTGCTGCGCCAGGTGGCGCACCTCTGCGGCCACCACGGCCCTGCTCGCCGGCGCGCGCAGCCTCGACGGCCGCGTTCAGGGCCAGCAGGTTGGTCTGGAAGGCGATGGTGTCCATGACACCGATGATGTCGCCGATCTTGCGGGAGCTGGCGCTGATGCGCTCCATGGTGCCCATGACCTCGTGCACCGCGTGCCCCCCGGATTCGGCCACCTGGCTGGCCTGCTCTGCCAGGGTGCGGGCTTGGGTCGAGCGTTACACGCTGTCGCACAGGCCTTCCACCGCCGAGCGCAGCGTGGCCGCCGCCATGTGGCGCGCCGTTATGTCCGTGGCGTATTTGACGACCTTGAAGGGGCGGCCGCTGGCGTCGAAGATGGGGTTGTAGCTGGCCTCGATCCAGATCGGGCGTCCCTGCTTGCCCAGGCGCCGGTACTCCCCGGCATCGTGTTCGCCACGCGCCAGTTGCGCCAGAAGGCCTGGTACGCGGCGCTGCGGGCTTCCTCGGGGGGAATGAAGATGCGGTGGTGCTGGCCGACGATTTCGTGCAGGGCATAGCCGGTGGCGCGCAGGAACAGGTCATTGGCGTGCAGGATGGTGCCATCCAGCTCGAACTCGATGATGGCCTGCACCTTGGCAATTGCCTGCAACTGGCCCTGGACGTTGGCCTCGCGGTACTGCTGCTCGGTGATGTCCGTGGCGTATTTGACGACCTTGAAGGGCTGGCCGTGGCTGTCGAAGATGGGGTTGTAGCTGGCCTGCAGCCAGATCTCGTGCCCGTCCTTGGCGATGCGGCGGTAGCGGCAGGCATCGTGCTGGCCCTGCCCCAGCCGCTGCCAGAACGCGGCGTATTCTGCGCTGTTGCGTGTGGCCTCATCGACAAACATGCGGTGGTGCTGGCCCTGGATTTCCGCCAGCGTGTAGCCGGTGGCCTGTAGGAAGTTGTCGTTGGCATGCAGCACATGGCCCTGCAGGTCGAACTCGATCACGGCCTGCACGGCCTGGATGGCGGCCAGCTGGCCCTGCTGGTCTGCGGCTTTGCGGGCGCGGCGATTGAGCAGTTGTTTCCAATCAAAATGCGGCTTGGAAGGGCCTTGTGCGGGGAGAGGCAGGAAACCATCGTTTGGGTGGTGAAAAACGATGTTGCACATGTTTCTGTTTGTGATTTGTAGGAGAGCGCTCACACCCGGCGCCGCGAGGGGCGGGCAGGGGCATGGCATCATCGATCCATGACTGCCTGGATCGACACCCATTGCCACCTGGATGCTGCGGAATTCAGCCCAGACCGCGCCCAGGTGCGTGCCGTGGCCCGGCAGGCCGGCGTGGCGCACCTGGTGATTCCCGCCGTGCAGCGCACCCACTGGGCGGAGGTGGTGGCCCTGGCCCACCAGCACGGCGACAGCTATGCCCTGGGCATCCACCCCCTGTACACCCCGCAGGCGCAGGAGGGCGATATCGCCGCCTTGCGCCACTGGCTGGCGCAACACCGGGATGACCCGCACCTGGTGGCGGTGGGGGAGATCGGTCTGGACTTCTTTGTGCCTGGCCTGGAGGCGGAGCGCCAGATCTGGTTTTATGAGCAGCAGGTGCAGCTGGCGCGCGAGTTCGGCCTGCCCGTGATCCTGCATGTGCGCAAGAGCAGCGACCGCCTGCTCAAGACCTTGCGGGCCACACCGGTGGTGGGGGGCATTGCCCATGCCTTCAATGGCAGCGCGCAGCAGGCCCAGGCCTTCATTGACCTGGGCTTCAAGCTGGGCTTTGGCGGTGCCGTGACCTATGAGCGTGCGCTGAAGCTGCGCGAGTTGGCGGCCCGCCTGCCGCTGGACAGCTTGGTGCTGGAAACCGACGCCCCCGACATTCCCCCGCACTGGCTCTACACCACGGCCGAGCAGCGCGCCGCTGGCCAGCCTCAGGGGCGCAACACCAGTGCCGAGCTGCCGCGCATCGCGGCCGAGGTGGCGCGGCTGCGCAGCCTGCCGCTGCCGG
>NZ_JAZHFR010000143.1:0-4533 GCF_036541385.1 Comamonas sp. GCA5
GGCCCCCGCGCTGCCGGTGGCGGGTGGCGGGGACGAGGGCGCCACGCCGCAGGCTGCCAGGATGGCGGTCATGGCGGCGGCCATGCCGCCCCACAGCCAGTGGCGTTTAGGATGCTCGGAACCGGGTCGGTGCTTGTCAGTCATGGTGCAAGCTTATCGCCATCCCGGGGATGGGACGAAGTGGCAAGACTTGTGCTTGCGATGGTGACGTGCATGAAACAAACAAGGTGGATCTCGTGAATGCTTTGGAACGCCTGCGGGCCGCCGTACGCCAGGCCCCGGTGTGCCTGGTCGAAGTGGTGGCCACGCAAGGTTCGGCCCCACGCGGCCCGGGTGCGTGGATGGCGGTGCAAGCCGAAGGGCTGATCGGCACCATCGGCGGGGGGCACCTGGAATGGGAGGCCACGCGCCTGGCGCGCGCATGGCTGGCCCAGGGCTTGCCCGGGCAGGTGCGCAGCCTGCGCCTGGCCCTGGGGCCTTCGCTGGGCCAGTGCTGTGGCGGGGCGGTCGATCTGCGCCTGACGGCCGTGGGCGCCGCCGATGGCGCCGTGCTGGACCGCCTGCAGGTACCACACCAGCCGGTGGCGCTGTTTGGCGCCGGCCATGTGGGCCACGCCCTGGTGCGGGTGCTGCAGCCGCTGCCGTTTGCCGTGCACTGGGTGGACAGCCGGGACGGCATGTTCCCGGCATCGCCGCTGCCGCAGGTGCGCTGCGAGCACTCCGAGCCAGTGCAAGAGGCCGTGCGCGACCTGCCCGCGCAGGCGCTGGTGCTGGTGATGAGCTTCAGCCACACCGAGGACCTGGACATCGTCGCCGCCTGCCTGCGGCGCCAGCGCGTGCGGGGCGACCTGCCCTTCGTGGGCCTGATTGGCAGCGCCACCAAGTGGGCGGTGTTCCAGCGCCGGCTGGCGCAGCGGGGCTTCAGCGCGGCCGAGATCGCCCACATCACCTGCCCGATCGGCCTGCCCGGCATTCCGGGCAAGGAGCCCGAGGTGATCGCCATCGCCGTGGCGGCACAGTTATTGCAGCTGCGGGCCCAGCAGCTTGCAGCCGCCTGACGGGGCCGTGCTGGGTCCTTGGTAGTTGCCCGGGGGCAGGCTGAATTTGCAGTTTTTGGCGACAAAAATTGCATACACTTTGACGAAAGACAGGTCGCAGCGGTGCCCACGATGTTGTTACAACCCAGGTGCGCGGCCCATTCTTCTGCTCAGAGCGCCCGCAGTGGTGAGCAGGTTGATCTTCCAGGGCAGCCCTTGTGCTGCCGGAGTTGAGTGCTATGGAAAGCTATATCCTCGACTGGGCCAACCTGCTGTTGCGGTGGCTGCATGTCATTACCGCCATCGCCTGGGTGGGCTCGTCGTTCTACTTCGTGTTCCTCGACAGCAGCCTGACCCCGCCGGTCGATGAGGACCTGAAAAAGCAGGGCGTCAGCGGTGAGCTGTGGGCCTTGCACGGCGGCGGCTTCTACCACCCGGTCAAGTTTGCAGGCGCACCGCCCAAGTTGCCCGGCCACCTGCACTGGTTCTACTGGGAAAGCTATACCACCTGGCTGTCCGGCTTTGCGCTGCTGACGGTGTCCTACCTGTGGAATGCCAAGATCTACTTGGTCGATCCTGCCAACCCGCTGATGTCCAGCCAGATGGCCATCGTCGCGGCCCTGGCCTTCCTGGTGGTGTTCTGGTTCCTGTACGACAGCATCTGCCGCGTCTTCGGGCAAAAGGACGGTGGCGATGCCACCGTCGGCGCGCTGGTGCTGGTGCTGGTCTGCGTGGCCGCCTACCTGGCCTGCCACATCTTCCCCGGCCAGGCCGCCTTCCTGCTGATCGGTGCCATGCTGGCCACATCCATGAGCGCCAACGTGTTCTTCTGGATCATCCCCGGCCAAAAGAAGATGGTGGCTTCCATCAAGGCCGGTGAACCCGTTGACCCCATCCACGGCAAGCGCGGCAAGCAGCGCAGCGTGCACAACACCTATTTCACCCTGCCGGTGCTGTTTGCCATGCTGTCCAACCACTATGGCTGGCTGCACAGCCACCCGCAGAACTGGCTGGTGCTGATCCTGATGATGTTTGCCGGCGCTGCCATCCGCCAGTTCTTCGTCATGCGCCACGGTTACAAGCTGGGCCGCAACCCCCATCCCTGGAAGTACGCCGCTGTGGGCGTGGTGGTGCTGCTGGGCGTCATCGCCTGGCTGCGCCCGGCCCCACTCGCGGCGGTTGCCGCCAACCCGGCCGTGATCGCCCCCGTGGGCCAGTCCGTGGTGCAGGGGGAGACCGCCAAACCTGTGGTCGAATCGGCCTCCAGCGCAAGCACGGCAAGCGCAGGCAGCTATGAAAAAATGCACGCCATCATGCAGCAGCACTGCGTGGTCTGCCACAGCTCCGCCACGATCGCGCAAAAGAACGTCAAGTTCGACACCCCCGCCGATGTGAAGAGCCATGCCCAGCAGATCTATGCCCAGGTGGTGCAGCTGCGCAAGATGCCCTTCGGCAATCCCGGCGCCCTGAGTGCCGAGGAGCGCGACAGCTTCAAGCAGTGGTTCGAATCCGGAGCGCCCGTGCCCACCCCCTGAGGTCGTACGCCGGCCGTGTCCATCCCTGCAGGCCCGCAGCCGTGGTTGCGGGCCTTTTTTTGCGGGCGCCGCAACCGCTGGCCGGCACGCCGGTCGGGGCCCGTCTGGCGTGGCATTCATTATTGATGTGGCTCAACACCGTCCGGACAGCGCTGCGGCACAGTCCGTGACCATGTTCCACATTCCATCGTTCGATCCATTGGCCCAGGCTGAGGTGGTTTCCGCCGGCCAGCTGCTGCGCCAACGTGGCTCACGTCCCGACTCGGTCCTGTACCTGGACAGCGGCTGCGTGGTGCTGGGTGTGCTCGAAGACGGGCAGATGCGCCACCAGCTCGGCGTGGTGGAAGGCCCGGCGTGGCTGGATGCCGCCTTCGCCCTGACGGGCAGCAGCTGTGGTGTGGATATGGTCACCGATTCGCGGGTGCGCCTGCGCCGCATCTCGCTGGGCGCATTCCAGCACAGCCTGCAGTCCCTGCCGGACACGGTGGCCACCCTGGTGCGCGACATGGCCCAGGGCTACTGCCAGCAGACGGAAACCGCCGTCAGCCGCCTGGCACAGGATGCTGAGGCCCGCTGCGCCCAGTGGCTGCTGCGCCATGCCCAGCATGCCGACAACGGCACCATGTGCGTCACGCTGAACCAGCGCAAACGCACGATTGCCGCGCAGCTGGGGATTGCGCCCGAAACCTTTTCGCGCGTGCTGCGCCACCTGCGCGAACATGGCCTGATCGCCGGCACGGGCAATGTGCTGAACCTGCCCCAGCCCAGCGCACTGCAAAGCGTGGCCGGCATCTGAGCCCGCGCGCCAGCGCAGCAGGGGGACGCAACCAGGAGGCCGCAAGGCCTCCTTGGCGTTTGTAGGGCACGGACTTCAAGGGTTCCACCGGAACAACGCCCCGCCCAGTCCTGCCTATAGTGGGGCGTGATCAATTCCAGCAAACCCGCTCCTGCCCCCCTGGCTGACGCAGTGACCGACTGGCGCGGACTGCGTCTGCTGGTGCTGGTGCTGGCGGCCCTGGTGCTCACGGTGGCGGCGTTTGGCGCCTGGTGCCTGGTGCAGGTGGTCGATGCCCGCACCCAGGAGCGCCTGGTGGCCCAGCAAAACACCGAGGCCGACCTGTGGGCGCGCATGCTGACGGCGCGCATGGAAGCCCAGCAGCGCCTGCTGGTGTCGATCGCCCAGGGCATGCACACCAGCCTGCTGGACAAGCCGGCCGTGCTGGATGCGCTGATGCAGCAGGAGGGTTCCACGCTGCGGCTGTTCGACAGCCTGCACGTGGCCCTGCCCAGCGGCTCCATCACCCACCATGGCCTGGGCGGCGCGGTGGTCGAGATCGACACCAACGGGGTGGAGGCGCTGCGCCGCACGATTGCCGAGGGCAAGCCCAATGTGGTGCAGATCCAGACGCCGGAAGACGCCAGCCACCTGCGTGTCCTGCTGACCGTGCCCATGCGCCGGGCCGATGGCGCGGTGGCTGGTGCCCTGGCGGCGGTCTCCAAGCTGCCCCTGGCCACCCTGATCCCCGAACCGCTGGGCGCCGTGCCCGGTCTGCAGTACGTGCTGCTGGATCCGGACGGCGTGGTGCTGGCGCATTCCGATGTCACGCAGCGCTGGAAGCATGCGCGCGAACTGTGGGAGGCCCACTGGGCGGAGTGGCAGTCGCTGTCCAAGCCTTCGGCGTCCAGTGCGCAGACCGTGGCCTGGGGGGCGCGGCTGGTGACGCGGGTGGGCCTGCCCCTGCCGCAGTGGCAGGCAGTGATCCTGCGGGACATGTCGGGCGACATGCTGGGCAACCAGGGTCTGGCCGTGCAGACCTGGCTGATGCTGGGCCTGGGGCTGGCCGTCCTGACGGCCTTGGCCGTCTGGGCGCTGTGGGGCTGGCTGGCCCCCTGGCCACGCCATGCGGGCGCTGCGGTGGCTCCCGGCACGGCCGAGGGGCTGACGGCCCACCGCCACGGCG
>NZ_JAZHFR010000144.1:0-4205 GCF_036541385.1 Comamonas sp. GCA5
CAGGCGCTTGGCCAGCTGCTCGGGCGTGGCGCTGCGCAGCGCGGGGGGCAGGCCGGGCCATGGCGATCTCGCCCAGGCTGCGTTGGTAATAGCGGGCGGCAAAGGCCACCAGGCGCAGCCAGCTGGCATCCAGCGGGGGCAGGGGCAGCACGGCGTCCAGGGCGCGCAGCTGCACGTGCGCCGGCACCGGCTCGGCGTCCTGGGGCGCCTCCCAGACCACCCCCAGCAGCGGGCGCGTGCCCAGGCGCACGCGCACCAGGGTGCCGGGGGGCAGGGGGCTGGGGTGGGTGTAGCTCAAAGGCCCGCCCACCGTGCTGTGCATGGGGGTGTGGACCGCCACATGCACTACATGCGGTGTAGGAGCCGGGTCAGACATGCGTGTCGGAGAAGGAAGTCCCGAAGCACGGGACGTTTCTGTGGATAACTTTGTGGGGATTGTTTACCACAGCTGGCGTCGCCCGAAAGGCATGCGCGGGAAAAAAATCGGGCATGACAAAGTTGTGACGAGCTTTTGTGTTTTAAAACAATGGCTTGCTACGATAAGGCGTGATTTTTTGCTATAGCCTTGGGGGCAAGCAAGGCCGGTGGCTGCATGCACCAAGTTGTGCATAAGTCGAAGGCCGTGCACATGTCAAGTGCGTGTAAATCTCAGGGGGATGCCCGCTGCTTGGGCGGAGTTGTTGTTTTTTGGCTGCAAACGGGCGCCCCTCCACGCCCCGGTCTGCCATGCAGTCTGTAAGCCAAAAACCTACAAACTGCATGTGAGTGGGTGCTCAGTGCTGTGGCGTGGCTGCGGCACTCTGGCGCAGCTGGCGCGAGTGGCTGTGCACGGCCTCGACCAGGGCGGCCACATGCTCCGGCGGGGTGAATTGGCTGATGCCATGCCCCAGGTTGAAGATGTGGGTGGGACCGTTCGTCGTGGTGTCGGTGTGCGGACGGCCAAAGCTGTCCAGCACGGCGCGCGCCTGGGCGGCGACCTGCTCGGGCGGGGCGAACAGCACGTTCGGGTCGATGTTGCCCTGCAGCGCCTTGCCGGGGCCACCGACTGCGCCGCCGACGATGGCGCGGGCCTTGCCCAGGTTGGCAGTCCAGTCCAGGCCCAGCACTTCGCAGTCGATGTCCTTCATGTCGGGCAGCCAGATGCCACCGCCCTTGGTGAAGACGATGCGCGGCACGTCCGTGCCGTCCACGCCGGTGCGCTGGAGCTGGGCCAGCACGCGCTTGGTGTAGGCCAGGCTGAATTCCTGGAATGCGCCGTCGGCCAGCACGCCGCCCCAGCTGTCGAAAATCATCACGGCCTGGGCGCCCGCGTCGATCTGGGCGTTCAGGTAGGCGGCCACGCTGTCGGCGTTGACGGCCAGGATGCGGTGCATCAGGTCGGGGCGCGCGTACATCAGGCTCTTGACCAGGCGGTAGTCGTCGCTGCCCTTGCCCTCGACCATGTAGCAGGCCAGGGTCCAGGGGCTGCCCGAGAAGCCGATCAGCGGCACGCGGCCGTTCAAGGCCTTGCGGATGCTGGTCACGGCGTCGAACACGTAGCGCAGCTTGTCCATGTCGGGCACGGCCAGTTCGGCCACGGCGGCCTCGTCGCGCACCACCTTGGCAAAGCGCGGGCCTTCACCTTCGGCGAACGACAGGCCCAGGCCCATGGCATCGGGCACGGTCAGGATGTCGCTGAACAGGATGGCCGCATCCAGCGGGAAGCGTTCCAGCGGCTGCAGCGTGACTTCGGTGGCGTAGTCCACGTTGGTGGCCAGGCCCATGAAGCTGCCGGCCTGGGCGCGCGTGGCCTTGTACTCGGGCAGGTAGCGCCCGGCCTGGCGCATCAGCCACAGCGGGGTGTAGTCGGTGGCCTGGCGACGGCAGGCGCGCAGGAAGGTGTCGTTCAGAAGGGGGGCAAAAGACATGGGCGCTCGCACGGAGAAAGGACCGCAGCCTGGGCACGGGACCCGGGCTGACAGACGGTTCTGGGGAGCGGGCAGTGTAGCGGATGCCTCCGGGCCGCCCTGTGCCCGCCGCGCAGTACTGGACGCAAGCTGCAGGTGTACTGACACAGCGCAAGACCTGGGGGAGTGCATCCGCCCGCTTCATGCACAATCGCCGGCTTTGTTACATCTTGCTGCCCACTGACCCGCCGTGACCCTGCCCGAGACCCTGCACATCCCCGCCTTCCAGAGCTTCACCCTGGCCATCCTGCTGTTCTTTGCCGGACAGAAGATCGCCACACACTGGGGCGTGGTGCGCCGCTACAGCGTGCCGGAGCCGGTGGTTGGCGGTTTTCTGTGCGCCTGCGTGGTGGGCCTGGCGTATGCGCTGCTGGGTACGCGCATCGAGTTCGACCTGAATGTGCGCGACACCCTGCTGCTGTACTTCTTCGCGGCCATCGGCCTGCGCTCGGATCTGCGCACCCTGAAGGAGGGCGGCAAGCCGCTGTTGATCCTGCTGGCGCTGGCCACGCTGTTCATCGTGCTGCAGAACCTGCTGGGCATGGGGGTGGCGCAGCTGTTCGGGCTGGATGCGCGCGCCGGGCTGATGACCGGCTCCATCTCCCTGACCGGTGGCGTGGGCACCACGCTGGCCTGGGGGCCGATCTTCGTCGAGCGCCTGGGGATCGCGAATGCGGTCGAGATGGGCATGGCCAGCAACATGGTGGGCATGATTGCGGCCTGCACCATCGGCGGCCCGATTGCCAGCTACCTGATGCGCCGCCACGCCGTGCACGGCAGCGGCGCGCGCCCGCTGGATGTGGGCGTGCCCAACCAGCAGCTCACCGTCACGCTGGACTACTACGGCGTGCTGCGCGCCTGGCTGTGGCTGAACATGGCGCTGATGCTGGGCGGCGTGATCACCCCGCTGTTCCACGAGGCCGGGCTGCAGCTGCCGATGTTCGTCGGCTGCCTGATCGGCGGCATCGTGCTGCGCAACACCCTGGGGCAGTGGATGCTGTCGCGCAAGCGCCGCAAGCTGGGCCAGTTCCACTGGCACAGCATGCGCCAGGGCCTGGCCATGATTTCGGACATCTGCCTGGGCATGTTCCTGACCATGGCGCTGATGGGCCTGCAGCTGTGGGCGCTGCAGGGTGTGATGGGCTTTGTGCTGACCGTGCTGGCGCTGCAGATCGGCATGACCGTGCTGTTCGCGCTGTGGCTGGTGTTCCGCTGCATGGGCCGCGACTACGAGGCGGCGGTGATCACCGCAGGCTTTGGCGGCATCGCCCTGGGCTCCACCGCGACGGCCGTGGCAAACATGACGGCCGTCACGCGCAGCCATGGCGCGGCGCACCGGGCCTTCATCATCGTGCCGCTGGTGTGCGGCTTCTTTGTCGACATCGTCAACGCGCTCATCATCCAGCTGCTGATCTGAGCGGGGGCGCAGGGCCTGTGCCGGCGCACGCCAGGGGGCAGGTCGTGGGGACCATCGCCGTGGTCCACGCGGCATCGGTGCGGTGGTCAGCCGCTGCGGCATGCCCTGCCTGGTGCTCCAGCAACCAGGGGGCTGGATGCGTCATCTGCCTGTCATCTGCCACTTGCACAATAGCGTTCGTGGGCTGATGAAGAATTTTGGGTGAAGGCTGGTTGATCCCCTTCACAAGCAACCGAACCTTGGTCCACGCCAACACCGAACCGCTGCCGCGCCCCTGGGGACCGGCAGCGGTTTTTTTATGGTCATCTGAAAAAAGAGCGCCTGGCGCGCGTCCATAGGCTGTTTCAGATGGTTTTTGATCTGAAATGCAGACCAGGCGAGCGCCAGCCGCTCTGGTTTTTACAACTGCGCCAGGGCCGCGTGCACTTCCTGGCGCGACAGCAGCTCGGTCAGCACCACCGGGGGCTGGCCGGGGGCCAGCAGCACGTAGACCGGCACGCCGTTGCGGCCCAGGGCGGCCAGGGCCTGGGTGATGGCCGGGTCGCGCCGCGTCCAGTCGGCGCGCAGCAGGGCCACGTTGCGGCGCGCGAAGTCGGCCAGCACCTCGGCATCGGCCAGGGTGGTGCGCTTGTTGACCTGGCAGGTCACGCACCAGGCGGCGGTGTAGTCCACGAACACGGGGCGGCCGGCGGCCAGCAGCGCCGCCTGGGCATCGGGCGACCAGGGCTGCCAGGTGTCATGCGCCGAGGTGGCCGTGGCCACCGGGGCGGGCTCCAGCAGGTTGCGCCCCAGGCTGTGGGCCAGCCACCCGGCCAGCGCCAGCACCAGCAGGGCCAGCACCG
>NZ_JAZHFR010000145.1:0-4176 GCF_036541385.1 Comamonas sp. GCA5
GTAGCCACGGGCGCTGCAGCGCCCGGCATGGTGGCCCGGACAGGGGCAGCCGCCGGTGCCGCGCCCCCTTGGGTCTTGAAGTGCGAGACGGCCTGCACCAGCTCCTGGGCCTGGCGCTTCAGGCTGTCGGCGGCGGCCGCGCTTTCCTCGACCAGGGCCGCGTTCTGCTGGGTGGTGGTGTCCATCTGGGTGATGGCCTCGCCGACCTGGGCCACGCCCTGGCTCTGCTCGGTGCTGGCGGCGCTGATCTCGCCGACCAGGTCGGTCACGCGGCGGATGGCGCCCACCACCTCGGACATGGTGTGGCCGGCGCGCTCCACCAGGGCGCTGCCGGCTTCCACGCGCGAGACGCTGCTGTGGATCAGCTGCTTGATTTCCTTGGCTGCCTCGGCCGAGCGGCCGGCCAGGCTGCGCACCTCGGCCGCGACCACGGCAAAGCCGCGCCCTTGCTCGCCGGCACGCGCCGCCTCCACGGCGGCGTTCAGTGCCAGGATGTTGGTCTGGAAGGCAATGCCGTCGATGACGCCGATGATGTCGGCAATCTTGTGGCTGCTCTCGGTGATGCTGCGCATGCTTTCCACCACCTCGCTGACCACCTCGCCGCCCTGCTGGGCGACTTGCGAGGCACTCAGGGCCAGCTGGTTAGCCTGCAGGGCGCTGTCGGCGTTCTGGCGCACGGTGGACGAGAGCTGCTCCATCGAGGCGGCGGTCTCTTCCAGGGCGCTGGCCTGCTCCTCGGTGCGCGAGGACAGGTCCGTGGTGCCGCTCGAAATCTCTTCGCTGGCGGTGGCCACCGACTCGGCGTTGCTGCGCACGCGCTGCACCACCGTGCTCAGGCTGTGGCGCATCTGCTCCATGGTGGCCATCAGGGTGCCCATCTCATCGCTGCTGAGGGCCTGGATGGGGTGGGTCAGATCCCCGGCCGCAATCTGCGTGGCGGCCTGCATCGCCTGGTGGGCCGGGCGGGCCAGCGAGCGTGTGACCAGCACCGCGAACAGCAGCGCCAGGGCGGCGCTGCTGGCCATGCTGCCCAGCACCCACCACATGGCCGAGGTCTTGACCGTGGCGCTGTCCGTGCGCAGCACCTCGGCATTGTTCTGGTTGATGCTCGACAGTTTGCCCACTGTCTCGGCCAGCGCGGCAAACGCGGGTTCGCCCTCCTGGGTGTACATGGACTGCAACTGCACCAGGGCGGCGGGGTCGGTGTTGCCACTGCGGTGCAGGGTCAACGCCGCCTCCGTGAAGCGCTGGTGCACGGCCAGGTAGGTGTCCCGCTGCTGCTGGTAGGCCTGCAGCAGTTGCTGCTCTTGTGCCGATTGTTCCAGCGCCTTGTAGCGTTGCTCTGACTCGGAGATCAAGGCCAGTACCGACTGCGACTGCTGATCCAGGGTCTGGGCGGCCGATTCGCTCTGCGGCGTGAGCAAGTGGCTTTCCAGGCGGCGGTAGCGGTTCCATTGCGACCGCATGTTGCCGGTCTCTGCCACGCTGGGCAGGGCGTTCTCGCTGATGCCGTGGAGGGCCTGGTTCAGTCGCTCGACCTGCCACAGGGCCACGCTGCCCAGCAGAAGGGTCAGGGCCAGCATGGACGCGAACGCCAGGCCGAGCTTGGTGCCAATTTTCAGATTTGCAAAGCGCATCGAAATACCTCGCGGTGGTTGAGGGCGTGCTGCCATTGTGCGCTGTGATTCGGGCGCTGGGATGGCGGTCAACGCGCAGCCGGCGCCCGTTTTTCAGGGCCCTGCAAGCCTTGGGGCCGTGGCACAACGCGGCGGTGCGCTGTCATGCAAATGCCGCGCAACCGTCACGTCGCTGACACAGTGTTTGCAGACACTGGCCGGGCTTTTGAAACCCCCACGACGACCTCAAGGACGCCCACCATGAATCTGCAAGCTGCCACTCTCGACAGCGAAGATGTTCCCACCAACCTCAGCGCCAACCCGGAATTCCAGACCGTGGTGGCCAGCGCCGTGTCGCGCCGTGGCTTTTTGCGCACCGGCACTGGCCTGTCGGCGGCCATGTTCCTGGGTCTGGGCGGGGGGCTGGTCGGTTGCGCCACATCGGGCAGCCAGGGCGGCCAGCCGCTGATCGGCTTCCAGGCCATTCCGATCTCGACCGACGACAGCATCAAGATTGCGCCCGGCTACAGTGCCAAGGTGCTGGCCCCCTGGGGCACGCCGCTGCTGGACGGTGCCCCCAAGTTCAAGGGCGATGGCAGCGAGGACGCCGCCACCCAGGCCCAGCAGGTGGGCGACAACCACGACGGCATCCACTTCTTCGCCCTGGACGGCAAGAACGACGAAGGCCTGCTGGTCATGAACCACGAGTACTGCACGGTCGATGAAAAGACCGGCGCCTACGTCTGGCTGTTTGGCCGCAAGGGCGGCGACGTGGCCAAGCAATGGGGCCGCGACCACGTGCACAAGTCCATGAACGCGCACGGCGTGTCGGTGATCCACCTCAAGCGCAACGCCAAGGGCGCATGGGACATCGTGCCGGGCAGCGTCTACAACCGCCGCATCACGGCGCATTCGGCCATGCAGATGAGCGGCCCTGCCGCCGGCGATGCCCTGCTCAAGACCCGCGGCGATGCCAGCGGCACGCGCGCGCAGGGCACCTTCAACAACTGCGGCAATGGCTTCACCCCCTGGGGCACCTACCTGACCTGCGAGGAAAACTTCAACAACTACTTCGGCACCAGCGCCGGTGAAGACCGCCGCAACGCCGCGCAAAAGCGCTACGGCCTGTCGCCCAAGGGCAGCCTGTTCCAGTGGGAAAAGCACGAGGCACGCTTTGACTATGTGAAGGAGCCCAACGAATCCCACCGCTTTGGCTGGATCGTCGAGATCGACCCCTTCAACCCCGGCAGCATCCCGCAAAAGCGCACGGCGCTGGGCCGCTTCAAGCACGAGAACGCCGCCTTCGCCCTGACCAAGGATGGCCGTCCCGTGATCTACATGGGTGACGACCAGGCCAACGACTACATCTACAAGTTCGTCTCGAACCACAAGTACGTGCCCGGCGGCGACACCAGCCGCCTGCTGGACGACGGCCAGCTGTTCGTGGCCCGTTTTGATGCGGGCGCCGCCACGGGCGACTTTGCCGGCACCGGCACCTGGCTGCTGCTGGACAAGCAGGCCAACCCCCAGCTGCGTGCCGATGCCCAGTTTGCCAACCAGGCGGCCGTGCTGGTGCATGCCCGCTTGGCCGGCGATGTGGTGGGCGCCACCAAGATGGACCGCCCCGAGTGGGTGACCGTGCACCCCCGCACCGGCGAGGTCTATGTGACCCTGACCAACAACAGCGGCCGCAAGACCGTGGACGACGCCAATCCACGCGAGAAGAACGTCTACGGCCAGATCGTGCGCTGGCGCGAAGCCGGGGGCGACGCCGCGGCCACCACCTTCGAGTGGGACATCTTCGTGCTGGCCGGCAACCCCACCGTGCACACGGACCGCAAGGACCTGCGCTCGGGCTCGGCCAACATCACGGCCGACAACACCTTCAACAGCCCCGACGGCCTGGCCTTCGACCGTGATGGCCGCCTGTGGATCCAGACCGACGGCAAGTACAGCAACAAGGGGGACTACGCCGGTCAGGGCAACAACCAGATGCTGTGCGCCGACCCCGTGACCAAGGAAATCCGCCGCTTCCTGGTGGGCCCCAAGGAGTGCGAGGTGACCGGCATCACCTTCACCCCGGACCACAAGACCATGTTCATCAACATCCAGCACCCGGGTGAAGAGGGCGACAGCCACTGGCCCGATGGTGGCAACAGCATTCCGCGCTCGGCCACGGTGGTGATCACCAAGGACGATGGCGGCGTGATCGGCAGCTGAGGCGCGCCGCGCAAAGACATGCGTCCTGCCCGCCCGGGCGGGGGGCATGGCAAGGGCTGACACAGTGGTGGCTGTGTCAGCCCTTGTTGTTGGGGCAGCGCCGCTGTGGAAGCTATAAAAAAGTGAGTGTTTAGCGCTAGTGCAGCGCTGGTTTCAGGTTTATAGATGCCTGAAAGCCAGCCATAACAAGCGTCAAATGCTTTGAAATGAAGAGCGGTGGTGGGTCTGAGCCGCAGGGCCGCCGCGGGCCCGAATGGCGCCAGGGGTGCAGCCCGACCGGCTGGGCCTCGGCGCTGGGGCGCATCCGAAGGCATTCCGGGCTGCGGCCCGTACGGCGGCG
>NZ_JAZHFR010000146.1:0-3978 GCF_036541385.1 Comamonas sp. GCA5
CTGGGTCGCGGCGCCCCTGGGGCGCGTTTCCGCCCCCGCACTGGCCCGGCTGGCCCAGGCCCTGCTGCACACCGTCGGCGCACACGGCACGCCCCCGGGGCTGCGCATCACGCCCTGGCGCATGCTGTGCATCGAAGGCATAGCGTCCCCTGCGGCAGACCACTGGGCACGCCAAGCCGGGCTGGACCAGGCAGCGCACTGGATCACCACTCCCACCGATCCGCGCCTGCGCATCTCGGCCTGCACGGGTGCCCCGGGCTGCGACCAGGCCCTGGCGCCCACGCAAGCCCTAGCGCTGGCGCTGGCGCCGCAAATGCCCGCCGGCAGCCACCTGCATGTCTCGGGCTGCGCCAAGTGCTGCGCGCGCCAGCGCCCGGCCACCATCACGCTGCGCGCGCAGCGCAGCACCGATGCCGAGGGCCGCGCCCACACCAGCTTCGCCGTCGTGCGCGAGGGCACGGCCGGCGATGCCGCCTGCCTGGAGCTGCCGGCGTCCGGCCTGCGCGACAATCCACGCTTGTTCTCCGAAAAGATTGCATGGCTCACGTCTACGAAACCCATGGCGCCGAAATCTACCGCCAGTCCTTTGCCACCATCCGCCGCGAAGCCGATCTGACGCGCTTCACCCCGGGGGAGGAGCGCGTCGCGGTGCGCATGATCCATGCCACCGGCATGGTCGAACTTGCCCCGCACATCCAGTTTTCCCCCGACCTGTTCGCCGCCGGGCAGCAGGCCCTGCTGGACGCGCCCCCATCCTGTGCGATGTACGCATGGTCAGCGAGGGCATCACGCGCTCGCGCCTGCCGGCCAACAACGCCGTCATCTGCACCCTGCAGGACCCCGGCGTGGCCGAACTGGCCGCCCGCATGCACAACACCCGCAGTGCCGCTGCGGTCGAGCTGTGGCGCCCCCACCTGGCCGGTGCCGTGGTCGCCATCGGCAACGCCCCCACCGCGCTGTTCCACCTGCTGAACATGCTGCAGCAGCCCGACTGCCCGCGCCCGCAGCCATCATCGGCTGCCCCGTGGGCTTCATCGGTGCCGCCGAATCCAAGGAGGCGCTGATGCAGGACCTGCCCGCGCCCGCCATGATCGTGCGCGGCCGCCTGGGCGGCTCGGCCATGACCGTGGCCGCCATCAACGCCCTGGCCAGCCATGTTGAATAAGCCCGCGATGGTGGCCCCCACGGGCGTGATCTGCGTGGGCCTGGGCCCCGGTGACCCGGAACTCATGAGCGTCAAGGCCGACCGCCTGGTGCGCCAGGCGCGCCATGTGGCCTTTTTCCGCAAGCCCGGCCGCCCCGGCAAGGCGCGCCAGGCCGTGCAAGGCCTGCTGGCTGACGATGTGGTCGAGTACGCCATGGAATACCCCGTCACCACCGAACTGCCGGTGGACAGCGAGGCCTATGTGCAGCAGCTGTCGCGCTTCTACGACCAGTGGTGCGAACGGCTGGCCGAGCTGGCCCGCCAGACGCAGGTGGTGGTGCTGTGCGAGGGCGACCCCTTCCTCTACGGCTCCTTCATGCACCTCTACACCCGCCTGCAGGCGCGCGGCGACGTGCCCGTGGACGTGGTGCCCGGCATCCCCGGCATGGTGGGTTGCTGGCATGCCACCGGCACCCCCATCACCTGGGGCGACGATGTGCTGAGCGTCATGACCGGCACGCTGTCCGAGGACGAGCTGGTGCGCCGCATGCAGACCGCCGACGCCCTGGTCATCATGAAGGTGGGGCGCAACCTGCCGCGCATCCGCCGTGCACTGCAGCGCTGTGGCCGCACCGAGGCCGCCTGGCTGGTGGAAAACGGCACCACCGCCCAGCAACAGGTCCAGCGCCTGCAGGACGTGGGCGATGCGGCCTGCCCCTACTTCGCCATCGTCCTGGTCCATGGCCAGGGCCGCCGCCCGGAGGCCGCATGGTGAGCCCCGCCGGACGCCTGAGCATCGTCGGCCTGGGCCCCGGGGCCCTGCCGCAGATCACCCCCGAGGTGTGCGCCGCCCTGCAGCAGGCCACCGACGTGATTGGCTATGTCCCCTACGTGGAGCGCGCCCGCACCCTGCTGCAGGCCCAGGCCGCGGCGGACGTGGACGCCATCCGTTTCCACGCCTCGGACAACCGGGTCGAGATCGACCGCTCGCGCCATGCGC
The DNA here is from genome assembly GCF_036541385.1 of Comamonas sp. GCA5. NCBI lineage: Bacteria > Pseudomonadati > Pseudomonadota > Betaproteobacteria > Burkholderiales > Comamonadaceae > Comamonas > Comamonas sp. GCA5. The sequence continues at coordinate 2,145 of NZ_JAZHFR010000146.1, forward strand.
TGGCGCTGGCCGCGCAAGGCCACCGCGTGGTCGTCGTCTCCTCGGGGGACCCCGGGGTGTTTGCCATGGCCAGCGCCGTGCTGGAAGCCGTGGATCACGCCGCACCCGCCGAGGCCGCGCTGTGGCACACGCTGGACATCCAGGTGCTGCCCGGCATCACCGCCATGCTGGCGGCCGCTGCACGCGCCGGAGCCCCGCTGGGCCATGACTTTTGCTGCATCAACCTGTCGGACAACCTCAAGCCCTGGTCCGTGATTGCGCGGCGCGTGCAACTGGCGGCCGAGGCCGACTTTGCCATGGCCTTCTACAACCCGCGTTCCCTCAGCCGGCCCGAAGGCTTCAACCGCCTGCTGGCGCTGCTGCGCACGCACTGCGAACCCGAACGCCTGCTGGTCTTTGCCCGCGCCGTCTCCACGCCCGAAGAGCGGCTGACGGTATGCGCTCTGCAGGACGTGCAGCCCGAGATGGCCGACATGCGCACCGTGGTGCTGGTCGGCAACAGCACCACGCGCCGCGTGGGGCCGTGGGTCTACACGTCGCGCTCCTACGGCATGGATGGCGCGGTGCCATCCGCACACCCATGAGCCAGCCAGTGCATCACGCGGTCCACGCTGTCCGTGTGCGCACGCGCCGGCACCTGCGGGCGCTGCACCATGATGACGCGCAGGCCCAGGGCCCGCGCCGCTGCCAGCTTGCCGTGCGTGGCCTCGCCCCCGGCATTCTTGGTCACCAGCCATTCGATGCCGTGGGTGGTCAGCACGTCGCGCTCCGCCTCGGCACTGAAGGGCCCACGCGCTACCAGCACCGTAGCACCCTGCACAGGCAGGGAGCCCGCTTCCGGCACATCCACCACCCGCAGCAGATAATGGTGCTGCGGCACGTGGCTGAATGCCGCCAGCTGCTTGCGGCCCACGGCCAGAAAGACGCGGGCCGGCGCTGCCGGCAAGGCGCGGGCGGCGGCGTCCATGTCGGCCACCATCTGCCAGCGGTCCCCGGCCTCGGGCTGCCAGGCGGGGCGTTCCAGCGCCAGCAAGGGCGTGCCGGTCTGGGCGCAGGCCGCGCAGGCGTTGCGGCTCATCTGCGCGGCAAACGGGTGGGTGGCATCCACCACGTGGCTGATGCCCTGGCTGCGGATGAACTGCACCAGCCCCTCCACCCCGCCAAAACCGCTGCAGCGCGTGGGCAGGGGCTGGGCGGCGGGCTGGCGGGTGGCGCCCGCATACGAAAACACCGCGGGCACCGCGGCCTGGTGCAGGCGGCGGGCCAGCAGGCTGGCATCGCTGGTGCCACCCAGCAGGAGAACATGTGTCATGGCTGATCCGTGGCTGACCTTGGTCGGAATGAACGAAGACGGGCTGGAAGGCCTGAGCGCCCCGGCACGCCGTGCCGTGGAGGCGGCACACACCATTTTCGGTGCACCGCGCCACCTGGAGTTGGCCCAGGCCGGCGCGCGCGGCCGCGCCTGGCCCATCCCCTTTGATCCCACCCCCGTACTGGCCTTGCGCGGCCAGCCGGTGGTGGTGCTGGCCTCGGGCGACCCGTTCTGGTTTGGGGCCGGCGGCACGCTGGCCCAGCATCTGCCGCCCCACGAATGGAACTGCCACGCTCAAAGCGCCACATTTTCGCTGGTGGCCGCCCGCCTGGGATGGCGGCTGGAACACAGCGTGTGCCTGGGCCTGCACGCCAGCCCCATGGCGCAGGTGCTGCCGCAGCTGCGGGCCGGGCGCCAGCTGATCGTGCTGCTGCGCGACGGCGCCGCCGTGGCGGACTTTGCCGGCTGGCTGCAGGCCGAAGGCTGGGGCCGCAGCACGCTGTGGGTGCGTGGAGGCCGTGG
>NZ_JAZHFR010000147.1:0-3909 GCF_036541385.1 Comamonas sp. GCA5
GGGGCTCAAGGCCCCGGCAGATCTTATCTTGAAACGAGTTTCCCGCTTAGATGCTTTCAGCGGTTATCTCTTCCACACGTAGCTACCCTGCGATGCCACTGGCGTGACAACAGGTACACCAGAGGTGTGTCCACTCCGGTCCTCTCGTACTAGGAGCAGGCTTCCTCAAATCTGCAGCGCCCACGGAAGATAGGGACAAAACTGTCTCACGACGTTTTAAACCCAGCTCACGTACCTCTTTAAATGGCGAACAGCCATACCCTTGGGACCGACTACAGCCCCAGGATGAGATGAGCCGACATCGAGGTGCCAAACACCGCCGTCGATATGAACTCTTGGGCGGTATCAGCCTGTTATCCCCAGAGTACCTTTTATCCGTTGAGCGATGGCCCTTCCATACAGAACCACCGGATCACTATGTCCTGCTTTCGCATCTGCTCGACTTGTCAGTCTCGCAGTTAAGCACGCTTATGCCATTGCACTATTAGCACGATGTCCGACCGTACCTAGCGTACCTTCGAACTCCTCCGTTACGCTTTGGGAGGAGACCGCCCCAGTCAAACTGCCTACCATGCACTGTCCCCGATCCAGATAATGGACCTAGGTTAGAACCTCAAACGCACCAGGGTGGTATTTCAACGTCGGCTCCACCAGAACTAGCGTCCTGGCTTCAAAGCCTCCCACCTATCCTACACAGATCCGTTCAAAGTCCAATACAAAGCTACAGTAAAGGTTCATGGGGTCTTTCCGTCTTTCCGCGGGGAGATTGCATCATCACAAACATTTCAACTTCGCTGAGTCTCAGGAGGAGACAGTGTGGCCATCGTTACGCCATTCGTGCAGGTCGGAACTTACCCGACAAGGAATTTCGCTACCTTAGGACCGTTATAGTTACGGCCGCCGTTTACTGGGACTTCAATCAAGAGCTTGCACCCCATCATTTAATCTTCCAGCACCGGGCAGGCGTCACACCCTATACGTCCACTTTCGTGTTTGCAGAGTGCTGTGTTTTTATTAAACAGTCGCAGCCACCGATTTTTTGCAACCCCATTGAGCTCCGTTTGTTCAACTTCACTTACTAGGGGCATACCTTCTCCCGAAGTTACGGTATCAATTTGCCGAGTTCCTTCTCCTGAGTTCTCTCAAGCGCCTTAGAATACTCATCTCGCGCACCAGTGTCGGTTTGCGGTACGGTCGTCAATAGCTGAAGCTTAGTGGCTTTTCCTGGAAGCAGGGTATCACTCACTTCGTGTGCAAGCACACTCGTTATCACCCCTCATCTCAGCCCGGCGGATTTGCCTACCAGGCACGACTACAGGCTTGAACCAACTATTCCAACAGTTGGCTGAGCTAACCTTCTCCGTCCCCACATCGCACTATTGATCGGTACAGGAATATTGACCTGTTTCCCATCAGCTACGCATCTCTGCCTCGCCTTAGGGGCCGACTCACCCTACGCCGATGAACGTTGCGTAGGAAACCTTGCGCTTACGGCGAGGGGGCTTTTCACCCCCTTTAACGCTACTCATGTCAGCATTCGCACTTCTGATACCTCCAGCATCCGTTACCAGACACCTTCACAGGCTTACAGAACGCTCTCCTACCACGTGCAATAAATTGCACATCCGCAGCTTCGGTAACTGGCTTAGCCCCGTTACATCTTCCGCGCAGGACGACTCGATCAGTGAGCTATTACGCTTTCTTTAAATGATGGCTGCTTCTAAGCCAACATCCTGACTGTTTTAGCCTTCCCACTTCGTTTCCCACTTAGCCAATTTTAGGGACCTTAGCTGGCGGTCTGGGTTGTTTCCCTCTTGAGTCCGGACGTTAGCACCCGGTGCTCTGTCTCCCAAGCTGTACTCTGCGGTATTCGGAGTTTGCCTTGGTTTGGTAAGTCGCCATGACCCCCTAGCCAAAACAGTGCTCTACCCCCACAGGTAATACTTGAGGCACTACCTAAATAGTTTTCGGAGAGAACCAGCTATTTCCAAGTTTGTTTAGCCTTTCACCCCTAACCACAGCTCATCCGCTGATTTTGCAACATCAGTCGGTTCGGACCTCCAGTACCTGTTACGGCACCTTCATCCTGGCCATGGTTAGATCACTTGGTTTCGGGTCTACACCCAGCGACTGAACGCCCTATTCGGACTCGATTTCTCTACGCCTTCCCTATTCGGTTAAGCTTGCCACTGAATGTAAGTCGCTGACCCATTATACAAAAGGTACGCCGTCACCCCTTTCGAGGCTCCGACTTTTTGTAAGCATACGGTTTCAGGATCTATTTCACTCCCCTCCCGGGGTTCTTTTCGCCTTTCCCTCACGGTACTGGTTCACTATCGGTCGATTACGAGTATTTAGCCTTGGAGGATGGTCCCCCCATATTCAGACAGGATTACACGTGTCCCGCCCTACTTTTCTCTAGCTCAGTACCACACGTCAGTTTTCACATACAGGGCTATCACCTACTATGGCCGGACTTTCCATTCCGTTTTGTTAACCGTCGTGCTATCACTAGAAGGCTCCTCCGAATTCGCTCGCCACTACTATCGGAATCTCGGTTGATGTCTTTTCCTCTGGGTACTTAGATGTTTCAGTTCTCCAGGTTCGCCTCGTTAGCCTATGTATTCAGCTAACGATACCCTTGCGGGTGGGTTTCCCCATTCAGAAATCTCCGGATCAAAGCTTATTTGCCAGCTCCCCGAAGCTTATCGCAGGCTATCACGTCTTTCTTCGCCTGTAATCGCCAAGGCATCCACCATATGCTCTTAGTCACTTGACCCTATAACTTTGATCTCTGTTGCCAGAGCTCGCCATTTCGAGTTCAAAGACTGGTGAGGTCTTGCACCTCACGCGTTATGCCGTAATGTGAATGATTCTTCGGTTGCATCCTTTCGGACACAGCCTAGAGAATGATTCGTCATTACATCGAATTCATTAGTTGAATTCGTGTGACGCAATCAAATAGTTGCTGGCGGCACGGTGCAATGTTTCATGCTTTCCGCCAGCAACGCTGATTTCGACTCTATGAATTTTTAAAGAACAGCCTATTGATCGGATCGATCAATACAAAAGCAGTCTTTGCAAGACTGCTTTTGTATTGAGGTGAGCCAACGATTATAGCACCATTCGGCGCTATCATTTTCTAACCAATCCTTGGTGGAGGATGACGGGATCGAACCGACGACCCCCTGCTTGCAAAGCAGGTGCTCTCCCAGCTGAGCTAATCCCCCATCGGGTTTTTCGCATTGGAAGTTTGGTGGGTCTAGTTGGGCTCGAACCAACGACCCCTGCGTTATCAACACAGTGCTCTAACCAGCTGAGCTACAGACCCAATCCATCAGAACTTGCGCTCCAACAGTTGCCATCCAACAACCGATAAGTGTGGGCGTTCAAACTTGAACTGCTTCATTTTCCAGAAAGGAGGTGATCCAGCCGCACCTTCCGATACGGCTACCTTGTTACGACTTCACCCCAGTCACGAACCCCGCCGTGGTAAGCGCCCTCCTTGCGGTTAGGCTACCTACTTCTGGCGAGACCCGCTCCCATGGTGTGACGGGCGGTGTGTACAAGACCCGGGAACGTATTCACCGTGACATTCTGATCCACGATTACTAGCGATTCCGACTTCACGCAGTCGAGTTGCAGACTGCGATCCGGACTACGACTGGCTTTATGGGATTAGCTCCCCCTCGCGGGTTGGCAACCCTTTGTACCAGCCATTGTATGACGTGTGTAGCCCCACCTATAAGGGCCATGAGGACTTGACGTCATCCCCACCTTCCTCCGGTTTGTCACCGGCAGTCCCATTAGAGTGCCCTTTCGTAGCAACTAATGGCAAGGGTTGCGCTCGTTGCGGGACTTAACCCAACATCTCACGACACGAGCTGACGACAGCCATGCAGCACCTGT
>NZ_JAZHFR010000148.1:0-3633 GCF_036541385.1 Comamonas sp. GCA5
CCGAGTACCGCGCCCGCGCGCTGGCCCTGGGCGGCGCGCTCACCCCCGGGCTGCGCAGCGTCCTGGACCAGGCCGGCGCACAGACCGACGATGCGCGCCTGGATGCCATGCTGCACTTTGTGCGCACCCTGGCCCTGAAGCCTGCACACAGCGACCAGGCCACGCTGCTGGCCATCCCGGCGGCCGGCCTGTCGGTGGACGACACCGTGCTGCTGGCCCAGCTGGTCGGTTTTGTGGCCTACCAGGCCCGCCTGCTGGTCGGCGTGCAGGCCATGGCAGCGCTGGGTGGCATCGCACAAAATGCAGCCCCCGACACCGCGGCGGCCGCACCGTTTGTGCACCCCGCCAACCTGCCCGCGCCGGGCGAGCCGCTGCGCCGCAACGGCTTCACCAGCGAGACGCTGGACTGGAAGTCCTGGCTGCCGGTGCTGGACCCGGCCACGGCCACGCCCGAACAGCAGAAGGTGCTGGAGATCAGCCACCCCAAGGCCATGACCATGGACTTCTACCTGCTGCTCGGCCGCCAGCCCGCCGTGCTGCTGGAGCGTTCACAGGCCTTCAACGCCATCATGTATGCGCCCGGCGGCCTGTCGCGCGCGGAGCGTGAAGTGGCGGCCACGGCCGTGTCGCGCAGCAACGGCTGTGTGTACTGCGCCTCCGTGCATGCCCAGCGTTTCGAGCAACTGGCCAAGCGCAACGACGTGATGGCCCAGCTGTTCGATGACCCGGACACGGCCGGCACGAATGCGCGCGAGCGCGCCATCATCCAGGCCTCGCTGGTGCTGACGCGCGCACCGGGCGCGTTCGCCGCCCGCGACGTGCTGGCCCTGCGCGAGGCCGGCCTGTCCGACCTGGAAATCCTCGACATGCTGCACTCGGCCGCGCTGTTCGGCTGGGCCAACCGCCTGATGCTGAACCTGGGCGTGGAAATCTGGCCCCAGGCCGCCTGAGCCCGGACGCCCCGAGGACCGGATACACACCGCCCCCACCTGGCGCACGCCGGCTGGGGGCGGTGGTCCCTCAGTGCTGGTGGCCGCCCGCAGGCATGGCATGGCCGCCATGCCCAGCGGCCTCACCGCCCTTGGGAGCCATGCGCTGCACCGGCACCTGCAGGTGCAGGCGCGACTCCGCACCCTGGGCATCCTGGAACACCAGGGTCACGGGCACCTGCGTGCCTTCCTGCAGCGGGGCCTTGAGCTGCTGGAACATCAGGTGCAGGCCTCCGGGCTTGAGTTCGACGGTCTGGCCCGCAGGCAGGTCCAGGCCATCCAGGGCGCGCATGCGCATCACATCGCCCTCCATCTTCATTTCGTGGATTTCGCCCACGGCCGCGGCGGCGTGCGCACGCCCACCAGGCGCAGCGGCTCCTTGGCCGTCAGGCGCACAAAGGCGCCCGTGGCCTGCTGGCCGGCCACGCTGGCACGTGCCCAGGCGCCTTCGGCGGCGACATGGGCCGCATCGGGGTGGGCCATGGCAGGGGTTGTCAAGACCGCGCTCAGCAGCGCAGCGGCGATCCACATGGGGTTCTTCAACATCACAGATTGCTTTCAAAAATTCAGGACCCGACGCAAGCAGGTCGCCACGGCGGCGATCGCCTGCGTGTTCTGTGCACGTGCACCGGCATCCACGCTGCGGGACCGGGGTGACGGCCTGGGAGGTTCGGCGCACACCGCCGATCTCCACGTGGCGCGTGCGGACAACGCCGCCGCGCCCCCAGGCCCCACCCACACCGGCGTACGCCGGCCGTGCACACGTGCAGAAAAGACCGTGCGTCAGCCCGGTGGGCCGCGCGCCAGCGGGCCATAGGTCCAGCGCGCCGGCACCGGCACCCAGGCCCAGTCCACCGGGCGATCCGGCGCTGCGGCCTGGACGCTGGCGGCCTGCAGAGCAGGCGGCGGCGCCAGCACCGGCATGCACAGCGGGCAATCAATCAGATGGTGCAGCGCCGCCGACGCATCGGCACCGGCCGTGCTGGCCGGGCTGGGCACCCAGTGCGGCGCGCTGTCGCCGGAGCACAGGCGCTCCAGGCTCCCAAGGGCAAGATGGGCCCGCGCCAGCGGCGCCCCGACGCCGGCCGCCACCACGCACAGCCACGCCGCCAACACCCAGACGGTGTAGCGACGCAATCGGAGCGACAGGGCCAGCAGCATGTCAGCCATTCTAGGGCGTGCCCGCCGGCCGGGGCACAGGAGATCCCCGGCACAGCACCATCAGCATAGGACTATGACTCCCATCGACTTCCAGCGCCTGTCCCACCTGCGTGCACCGCTCTGTTTTCAGGACGGATCGTCGGCTGCAAGCCAGCGCAGCAAGCCGCTGCTGCGCCGGGTCGGGCTGGCGATGGCGGATGCCAGCAGCCCCGGCGCCTCGGACCACAGCGAGAACGCCTGGCGCGCCCGCGTGATGCCGGTGTAGACCAGCTCGCGGCTGAGCACGCTACCGCCCTGTGCGGCCAGCACCAGGGCCGTGTGCTCGAACTCCGACCCCTGGCTCTTGTGCACCGTCATGGCGAAGGCGGTCTCCACATGGGCCAGGCGCGCCGTGCTGACATGGTGCAGGTGCTCGCCCTGCAGGAAGTACACGCGCAGCCGCGCCGGGTCGGCAAAGCCGGGCAAGGCCATGCCGATGTCGCCATTGAACACGCCCAGTTGCGCATCGTTGCGCGTGACCATGACCGGGCGGCCCCGGTACCACTCGCCCTCCTTGCGGATGGCACCCTGGGCCTGCAAGGCCTGCTCCACCGCACGGTTCAGGCCCGCCACGCCCCAGGCGCCCTCGCGCACGGCGCACAGCAGGCGGTAGCGGTCGAAGGCACCCAGCACGTCCCGCACCCATTGCTGGTGCTCGGCCTCGGTGGCAAAGCCGCCCTGGCCACGCTGCGCCAGCCGCTCGGCATAGGCCGCATAGCTGGCCCTGCCGCCACGGCCCTGCACGGCGCTGCGCACCACGGCCTCGACCTCGCCGCCTTCGCGCGCCCAGAGTTCGGCCTGCGGACCGGCCTGGGTTTGCGTGCGCAGCAGCGCCATGGCACCGGGGGCATCGCCTTCATTCACGGCCAGCGCCAACTGGCCAATCGGGCCGCTGAAACGGCGGCTTGCGCGCAGCATGACGGTGTGCTGGGCCAGCGGCAGCGCAGGGCCGGTTGCCCGATAGGACGCCGGCAGCGACTGGCCCGTCACGCGCTCGGCATAGGCCACGGTGTCGGGTGCGTAATGGCCCTGCTGCGCATCGCGGCACAGGTCGCCCAGCACGGCCCCGGCCTCCACCGAGGCGAGCTGGTCCTTGTCGCCCAACAGAATCAGGCGCGCCGTGGGCGGCAGGGCCTGCAGCAGCGCGGCCATCATCTCGAGGTGGATCATGGAGGCCTCATCGACGATGAGCACGTCGACATCCAGCGGATGGCCCGCATGGTGGGCCAAGCGCCGCGTATCGGGCCTGGCGCCCAGCAGCGCATGCAGGGTGCGCGCTGCGCCCATGCGCTGGACCAGCGCTTCCAGATCCAGATCGCGGCCCACGGCCCCCTGCAGCTCCCGCAGCGAACTGTCAATCGATTGCTTGAGCCGCGCCGCCGCCTTGCCCGTGGGCGCCGCCAGCGCCACGCGCAGCTGCGCGGCATCCGGGCGCCGTGGCCAA
>NZ_JAZHFR010000149.1:0-3436 GCF_036541385.1 Comamonas sp. GCA5
CGCGGTACTCGGCCGCCAGGGCGTCCACGCCGCTGACGCGGGCCTGCTCGGCGGCCAGCACCAGGCGTTCGATCTGCGACAGGCCCGCCGTCAGGGCGGCGCCCAGCAGCAGGTCTTCGCAGGCCTGGGTGGCCACGGCGACCTTGCTGCGCTCGTGGCGGGTGGCGAATACGGGGTTGCCGGTGGCGAGGCCGGCCAGGCGGTCAATGGTGTCGGTCATGAAAAAACGTTTCCGTCGTGCAGTTGGCGAATGCGGGCGGCGCTGTCCGCGGCGGTCCACTCCGTGCCGTCCAGTTCGGGCTCGGCATAGGCTTGCAGCTGGGCGAAGTGGTGCTCGATGTCCTCGCGGTAGAACAGCGCGGCCAGCCCCTGGGCCAGCTTGCGGGCGCCGTCGCTGATGGCGGGAATGTCGCCCGAGATCGTGCCGTGGGACAGGGCGGCCGGATAGCAGAAGCAGTGAATGCGCTCCAGCCCAGGCTGGGTGCCGGGTGTGCGCTCCTGAAATTCAAACAATGCGCCCAGGTCGGGGGAGGCGGACAGCTCCGCATCCTCCTGCCCGGTGGCGGGTTGGTAGCGCTGGTTCCACAGACGCACGTGCGGGGCGATGTCGGCAAACTCCGGGCGCAGGCGCCAGTCGATGGCAAAGCCGGTGGAGACAATCAGGAAGTCCAGCACGAACACGCCCTGGGTGGTGTGCACGTGCAGCTTGTCGCCCACGGGTTCCACGCGCTGCACCGCGCAACCCAGGTGGAAGTGGGCGTTGGCATGGCGCGCCACGCGCAGGGTGCTGCCCTGCGGGGGCGGCACCTGCTGGGCGTTAATGTAGTGGCGGATGCGCCATTTCCAGTCATCGGACAGCAGGTACTGGCCGTGGGTCAGGCCGGGCACGCCCGAGCCCTTGGACTTGTTGATGCGCGGCAGGTCGCTGCGGCGCACCAGCAGGTCCACGCTGGCGGCGCCCAGTTCCAGGGCCGTGCCGGCGCTGTCCATGGCCGAGGCGCCCGCGCCCACCACGCCCACATGCCGACCGGCCAGCGTGGCGTAGTCCATGGCATCGGACGAGTGGGCCCAGAAGCGGCGATCGATGCCGTGCATGAAGGCCGGCACCTGCGCGCCACCCAGGCCGTCGCGGCCTGTGGCCAGCACCAGGCGGCGCGTGAACCAGGTGCGGGTGTGGCCGTCGGCGCGCACGTCCAGGGCCACCAGGCCATCGGCCTGGGGACGCACGGCGAGCACCTCGTGCGCGTTGCGCACATCGGCGCCGGTGACGCGGCGGTACCAGCGCAGGTAGTCCATCCATTGCAGGCGCGGAATCTTGTCGAGGGCGGTCCAGGCCTCCAGGCCGAACTGCGCAATGAACCAGGCACGGAAGCTCAGCGCAGGAATGCCCAGCGCCGGGCCGGTCAGCTCCTTGGGCGAGCGCAGGGTCTCCATGCGCGCCGTGGTGGCCCAGGGGCCCTCGAAATCGCGCGGCGAACGGTCCAGCAGCACCGGGCGGATGCCAACCTGGCGCAAGGCCACGTTCAGCGCCAGGCCGGCCTGGCCGGCGCCGATCACCAGCACGTCGTGCACGGCCTCGCCGTGGTGGGTGCGGGCGGGCAGCCAGCTCTTGGCTGGCCAGCCCAGGGTGGTGAAGTCGTCGCGCAGGCGTTCTTCCAGGGCCGGCAGACCAGCCGGCTGGGGGTGTGAAGCAGCGGAAAGAGACATAACAAAATCCAAAAAGCGCCTGAAGCTCGTGAGAGCGGCAGGCGCAGAGCAGCAGGCAGTGCTGCGATCCTAAACGTGGAATCAGTCGATGCTGATCTTGGCGTCCTTGACCACCTTGGCCCACTTCAGACGGTCCTGGTGCACGGTACGCTTGAACTGTTCGGGCGATTCGATGCGCAGGGTGTTGCCCTGGGCGTTGAAGCGATCGCGCACCTCGGGCAGCTGCTGTGCCTCATGGATGGCCTGGCTGAGCTTGCGGATGATCGGTGCGGGCGTGCCCTTGGGGGCGAACACGCCGAACCAGATCGAGCTGTTGAAGCTCTCGGTGCCGGGAATGCCGCTGGAGGCGATGGTCGGGACTTCCTTGACGGCTTCCACGGCCTTGGCCGTGGTCACGCCCAGCAGGCGCACCTTGCCGGCCTTGTAGTGGGGCAGCACGCTCTGCACCTGGTTCATGATGCAGCAGGTCTCGCCGCGCAGCACCGAGCCGATGGCTTCGGGGCCGCCCTTGTAGGGCACGTGCACCATGTCCAGGCCCAGGCGGGCATTGAGTTCGGCGAAGGCCATGTGGGTGCCTGCGCCGTTGCCGGTGGAGGCGTAGTTGTACTTGCCGGGGTTGGCTTTGACGGCCGCCACGAACTCCTGCAGGTTCTTGACGTCCAGCACGTTGGGGTTGACGGTCAGCACATTCGCCACGTCGATGATGGGCGCGACGGGGATGAAGTCGGCTTCCACATCGAAGGGCAGGTTCTTGTACAGCGCGGCGTTGCTGCCGTGCGTGGCGGCGGTGCCGAAGTACAGTGTGTAGCCATCGGGCTTGGCGCGCGCCACGTATTCGCTGCCGATGTTGCCGGCCGCGCCGCTCTTGTAGTCAATGATGATGGGCTGGCCCAGGCGCTGCGACACGGGCTCCTGGATCGAGCGGCCGACCATGTCCACGCCGGAGCCGGCATTGAAGCCCATGATCAGGGTCACGGGGTGCTGGGGCCAGGCCGCGGGTTCGGCCGCCTGGGCAGCCCAGGGCAGCAGCGCCAGTGCCGCCATCGCGGCCAGGGAGGACGGGGCGGCCCGCAAGGACCGGGACAGGGGACGGGACAGCAGGCGCATGGTGCAAAGCGTTCAAAAAATCAGGGATCTACTTATTTTGATTGCAAAATAATTACGGTCTTTTATATGCTTATGTGGAATAAAGAGTGCTTCCGCGTCCGCATCGGCCGGGGTGCGGTGTGCGTTGCAGACGACAAGCCAGGCGCGCCCTTGTGCAGTAAGCTTGTGGCACGCGGCCCGGAGCGCTGGATGCGCCTGGGTTTTCATCGGCTCTTGCTTGCAGGCTTGCTATGAGTGACACCTCGGCTTTCGGTTTCGGCAAATTCATCCCCGGTTTCGATTTCTTGCAGAACCTGGGCAAGGCCGGCCAGGGCGCATCGGCGGTACCGCCATTTGCCCACTGGGTCGCCCCCACGGTCAGCGTGGAAGAGATCGACAAACGCATCGAAGAACTCAAGGCGGTGCAGTTCTGGCTGGAGCAGAACAACCGTGCCCTCAGTGCCACGGTGCAGGCCTTGCAGGTGCAGCGCATGACGCTGTCCACCTTGCAGGGCATGAATGTGAACCTGGCGGACCTGGCCCAGGGCTTCCCTTTCGCGGGCGCTGCCAAGGTGGCGGTGGACGCGGCCGCGGGCCAGCCGCTGTCCAACTGGCCCCTGCCGGCCCAGGCGGCCGTCGATCC
>NZ_JAZHFR010000014.1:0-63711 GCF_036541385.1 Comamonas sp. GCA5
CAGCCGGCTCGGGCACCGGCACGCCGGGCAGGTCCAGGCTGTCGCCGGCCTCCGCCTCCTGCGCCAGGCTGCGGCGCTCGGCGCGACTGGTGACGCCGTCGCCCAGCTCCGACAGGGCATCGAAGTACAGAAAGCGCGAGCAGGCGTTGACGAAGGCCTTGGGCGTCTGGCTGGCGCCAAAGCCATAGACGGCCGCCCCCTTGGCACGCAGGTGCATGACCAGCGGGGTGAAGTCGGCGTCGGAGGAGACGATGCCGAAGGCATCGGGTTTTTCGGTGTACAGCAGCTCCATGGCGTCCACGGTCATGGCCATGTCGGTGGCGTTCTTGCCCTTGGAATAGTCGAACTGCTGCATGGGCCGCAGGGCGTACTCCAGCAGCTTGGACTGCCAGCCGTGCAGGCCGGGTTTGGTCCAGTTGCCATAGGCGCGGCGGGTGTTGATGACGCCGAAGGTGGACAGCTCGGTCAGGATTTCATCGATCATCTCCGACGGGGCGTTGTCGGCATCGATCAAGAGGGCGATTCGCGGCTGGACATCGGTGGGCATGCAGGCACTCCTTGGACTGCTGCACAGCCTACCCGAGCCACCGCGGCTTGCCAACACAAAAAAGGAGCTGCTTGCGCAGCTCCTTGCTGGTTTTCAGCATGCTTTGCGCCTGAATTCCTTGCAAATCCAGCGCAGGCCGCTTCTCTTTTTTCAGTCCAGCAGCTTCCAGGGCAGGGCTTCGCCGAAGCGCAGCGGCTTGAGCTGGGCACCTTCGCCGTACTCGAAGCTGGCGGGCGGGGTCCAGCTTTCCTTGACCAGGGTGATGGTGTCGGTGTTGCGCGGCAGGCCGTAGAAGTCCGCGCCATGGAAGGAGGCAAAGGCTTCCAGCTTGTCCAGGGCGCCCGCGTTGTCAAACACCTCGGCGTACATCTCGATCGCCGCGTGGGCGCTGTAGCAGCCGGCGCAGCCCGTGGCCGCTTCCTTCAGGTGGGCGGCATGGGGCGCGCTGTCGGTGCCCAGGAAGAACTTCTTGCTGCCGCTGGTGGCGGCCTGCACCAGGGCCAGGCGGTGGGTTTCGCGCTTGAGCACCGGCAGGCAGTAGAAGTGCGGGCGCACGCCGCCCAGGAAGATGGCGTTGCGGTTGAACAGCAGGTGCTGGGGCGTGATGGTGGCGCCCAGGAAGTCGTCGGCAGCGGCCACGTACTCGGCCGCTTCCTTGGTCGTCACGTGCTCCATGACGATCTTGAGCTCGGGGAAATCCTGGCGCAGGGGCCGGAGCTGCTGCTCGATGAACACCGCCTCGCGGTCGAACAGGTCGATGCTGGGGTCGGTCACTTCGCCGTGCACCAGCAGCACCAGGCCCTCGCGCTGCATGGCTTCCAGCGTGGGGTAGATCTTGCGCAGGTCGGTCACGCCATGGTCGGAATTGGTCGTGGCACCTGCGGGGTACAGCTTGCAGGCCACCACGCCGGCCGCCTTGGCGCGCACGATCTCCTCGGGGCCCAGATTGTCCGTCAGGTACAGCGTCATCAGCGGCTGAAACTGGTTGCCGGCGGGCACGGCCGACAGAATGCGCGCGCGGTAGGCCAGCGCCATCTCGGCCGTGGTCACGGGCGGCTTCAGGTTCGGCATGATGATGGCGCGGCCCATCTGGCGGGCGCTGTGCGGCACCACGCAGCGCATGGCATCGCCATCGCGCACGTGCAGGTGCCAATCATCGGGACGGGTCAGGGTGAGGGTCGTGGGGGCAGTCATGGCCGTATTGTCCCATTGACTGCGGTCCTGCAGAAATCCTGCGCATGTGCATAATGAGAAGTACTCTCATTTAAAAACACAACACAATGACCAACGAAGTGACCTCTGCCCCTGCTTTTGAACGCGTGCGCCACCCCTTCAAGGCCCGCCACCTGCAACTGCTGTCGCGCGAGCAGATCAGCCCCGGCTTTCTGCGCCTGACCCTGGTGGGCGAGCTGCGCGACTTCGCCAGCGCGGGGTTTGACGACCACTTCAAGCTCATCCTGCCGCAGCCGGGCCTGGACAAACCCCTGCTGCCCCAGCTGGTGGACGGCAAGCCCATGGTCGACGGCCCCCGCCCCACCATGCGCGACTACACGCCGATGCGCTGGACCACCAACACCCTGACCGTGGACTTTGCCCTGCACGACCACGGCCCTGCCACCGAATGGGCACGCACCGCCGCCATGGGTTCGTGGGTGGGCGCGGCCGGCCCGCGTGGCTCGCTGGTGATCCGCAAGGACTTTGACTGGTACTGGATGCTGGCCGATGCCAGCGGCCTGCCGGCCGTCGAGCGCGCCCTGGCCGAGCTGCCCGCCAGCGCCCAGGTGACGGTGCGCCTGGCCGTGCCCGAGGCCGACCGCCGCGCCCTGCCCTCGCAGGCCCAGGTCGACCTGCAATGGGTCGATGCGCTGACCGACGCGGCCGAGGCACTGGCACTGCCCGAGGGCAGCGGCTTTGTCTGGGCCGCCGGCGAACACAGCGACATGGCCGCCCTGCGCAAGATCGCACTGGCCAAGGGTGCCGCGCCCAAGCGCATGCGCATCGCCGCCTACTGGAAGCACGGCGAAGCCGCGCACCACGCCGAACTGGCCGACCAAGACTGATGCAGCAACCATAGCACCCAGCGCAGTCTGCATAAGCACTGCAGGCCTTTGAGGTCATGAAAAAGCCGCTGGTGACAGCGGCTTTTGGGGTGCCTGGGGCCTGCGCTCAGTGCTGCAGGATCTTGCCCAGAAAGTCCTTGGTACGCGGCTGGCGCGCATCGGGGTTGCCAAAGAAATCTTCCTTGGTGCAGTCCTCCAAAATCTTGCCGCCCACGTCCATGAAGATCACGCGGCTGGCCACCTTCTTGGCAAAGCCCATTTCGTGCGTCACACACATCATGGTCATGCCTTCGTTGGCCAGGCTCACCATCACGTCCAGCACTTCGCCCACCATTTCGGGGTCCAGTGCCGATGTGGGCTCGTCAAACAGCATCACGTTCGGGTCCATGGACAGCGCACGGGCAATCGCCACGCGCTGTTGCTGGCCACCCGACAGCTGGCCGGGCACCTTGTCCTTGTGCGCCATCAGGCCCACGCGGTCCAGCATCTTCAGGCCGCGCACCTTGGCTTCGTCGGGGCTGCGGCCCAGCACCTTGATCTGTGCGATCGTCAGGTTCTCGGTCACCGTCAGGTGGGGAAACAGCTCAAAGTGCTGGAACACCATGCCCACGGTGGAACGCAGCTTGGGCAAGTTGGTGTGCTTGGTGTCGTGCACGGCCGTGCCATTCACCCAAATCTCACCCTTTTGGATGGGCTCCAGCGCGTTAATGGTCTTGATCAGCGTGGACTTGCCAGAGCCCGAAGGGCCGCACACCACCACCACTTCACCCTTTTTAATGCGGGTGGAGCAGTCGTTGAGCACCTGGAAGCTGCCATACCACTTGGAGACGTTCTTGAGTTCGATCATGAATAAATCCTCAATCTTTCAGACCGTGCGCATCAACGAATGATGGCGATCTTTTTGTGCAGCCGCTTGACCATATACGACAGGGCAAAGCAGATCACAAAGTAAATAACAGCCGCCGCCAAATACGCTTCCATGGGGCGACCAAAGTTCTTGCCCGCCACTTCAAAGCCCTTGAGCATGTCGTAAGCGCCAATCGCATACACCAGCGAGGTGTCTTGGAACAAGATGATGGTTTGCGTCAGCAGCACAGGCAGCATGTTGCGGAACGCCTGTGGCAAGATGATCAGGCGCATGTTCTGGCCGTAAGTCATGCCCATAGCCTGCCCTGCAAACACCTGTCCCCGTGGAATCGACTGGATACCCGCGCGCATGATTTCCGAGAAATAGGCGGCCTCAAACGCGATGAAGGTGATGATGGCCGACATTTCGGCGCCAATCGGTTTGCCAATGACCAGCGGCACCAGCAAGAAGAACCACAAGATCACCATCACCAACGGAATGGAGCGCATGCCATTGACATAGATGGTGGCAGGCAGATCCAGCCACTTCTTGCCCGACAGCCGCATCAACGCCAGCACCGTGCCGAAGAAGATGCCGCCCAGGGTGGCGATGACGGTCAGCATCAGGCTGAAACCCAGGCCCTTGATCACAAAGTTGGAGATCAGGTCCCAGTTGTAAAACGACCAGTCCAAAGAGAAATTCATGGTTTAGTGCCCTCCCGCCGCACCGGGCGCCACGAGACCGGGCACACGCACGCGCTTTTCAATGAAGGCCATGATGCGGTTGATGGTGAAGGCCGACACGATGTACAGACCGGTCACCGCCAGATAGACCTCGATGCCGCGACCCGTTTCTTCCTGTGCCTGCATAGCGAACATGGTCAGCTCGGTCACCGACACCGCAAACGCCACCGACGAGTTCTTGAAGATGTTCATCGTCTCGCTGGTCAGCGGCGGAATGATGATGCGGAAGGCATTCGGCAGCAGCACGTAGCGGTAGGTCTGCCAGGTGGTGAACCCCATGGCCATGCCCGCATAGCGCTGCCCGCGTGGCAGCGCCTGGATGCCGGAGCGCACCTGCTCGGCAATCCGCGCCGAAGTGAAAAAACCCAAGGCCAACACCACCAGCACAAAGCCCGAGACGGACTTCATCGCCGGGAAGATGGATGGCACCACGTGGTACCAGATAAAAATTTGCACCAGCAACGGGATATTGCGGAAAAACTCCACCCACGCATTGCCGAAACGCACCGTCCAGGGACGGTTTTCCAAGGTACGCAAGGTACCGATCACCACACCCACCACCAAAGCCAGCACCAGCGCCAGCAGGGACACGGACACGGTCCAGCCCCAGGCCGACAGCATCCAGTCCAGGTAGGTGATGTCGCCGTCCTTGCCAAAACAGCCTTCGCGCACCGTGCGGTCCAGCGTGTCCTCGCAGAACATTTGCCAATCCCAATTCATAGGATTTCCTTCCAGTTAACCACCTTATGCCCGTCTATGACAGGCCCTCCAACGGAAAACGCCCCGGCCCGCAAGATGCAGGTGGGGCGCATCCCGTCGGCTAAGAATTACTTGTTGTAATCTTCCTTAGGCTTGTTGTTGGGGTTGTTCCACGCATTCTTGGTGGCGTCCGACAGGGGCAGACCCACTGCCACGTTGGCGGGAGGAATAGGCTGGATGAACCACTTGTCCCACAGCTTGGCCAGCGTGCCATCCTTGACCTGGCGGGCGATCGAGTCGTTCACGGCCTTCAGGAAGGCGGGATCGTTCTTGCGCACCATACAGGCGATCGGCTCGGTGGACAGGGGTTCGCCCACGATCTTGAAGTCCTTGGCATTCTTGGACTTGGAGATGTTGCCCGCCAAGATGGAGCCGTCCATCACGAACGCATCGGCGCGGCCAGTTTCCAGCAGCAGGAAGCTGTCAGCGTGGTCCTTGCCCATGATGTTCTTGAACTCGATGCCTTCGGCGCGCTTGTTCTGGCGCAGCAGTTGCACCGAGGTCGTGCCCGTGGTGGTGGCCACGGTCTTGCCGTTCAGGTCCTTGACATCGTTGATGCCGGAGTTGGCCTTCACGGCGATGCGCACCTGCTCCACGTAGGTGGTGTTGGCGAAGTCCACGTCCTTTTGACGGTTCAGGTCATTGGTGGTGGAGCCGCACTCCAGGTCCACGGTGCCGTTCACCACCAGGGGGATACGGTTCTGCGACGTCACGGGCTGGTACTTGGTTTCCAGCTTGGGCAGGCCCAGTTGCTTGCGCAGGTCGGAAGCGATGTTTTCCGCCATCTCGGTGTGAAAGCCCACGTACTTGCCATCGCCCAGGGTGTAACCCAGTGCACCCGAAGATTCGCGCACACCCAGGGTGATGCTGCCCGACGATTTCACCTTGGCCAATGTGTCGTTGGCTTGCGCCATGGCGCTACCAGCAGCCAATGCCATCACAGCCACGGCCAGCAAATGTTTCTTCATTCAGTGCTCCTCAGATTTACTAGAGACAACGCAATCTCATGCAGCCGATAGCTTACGCATGAGGTCATGCACAATGTACATAATCTGCCACAACTTGTCAGCTACGCGACAGACTTTTCCGCCACCCGGCATAGCCAAGCGGAATGACTTCCATCCTAAAAGGTATGCACCAATTTGAAGAAGAAGTTTGATGCGGAGAAACACCTAGAACAGGCAGTTTTCTTGCGTCCAGACCGCGGACCAATGAAAAAAAGCGACGTTCCCGGCCTCGGGAAAGTCGCTTTTTTTCTCGGGAGGCACTGCCGCAAATGCAAGCAATACCTGTGCCAACTCTTAGGGCAAGAACCTCACTGCGCCTTGGCTTTCTCCAGCCCTTCGGCCTGGGATTGCAGGAAGCTCCACAGGGCCTGGACCACGCTCTTGGCGCCGTCCTTGCCGGTGGGCTTTTCCCGGTAGGCCAGCACATCCATGGGCAGCTGGAACTTCTGCGACCCCTCGGGCACGGCACTGACCAGGCGGCCGGACTGCAGCTCGTTGCGCACCGCGCTGTAAGGCAGAAAGGCCACGCCGTGGCCCTCGATGGCCATGGCCTTGAGGCCTTCGGCCATGTCGGTTTCATAGACCCGCTCCAAGTGCACCGGCATCGAGGCCTCCTTGAGCAGCAATTCGGTCAGGCGCCCCAGGTAGGCGCCCGGGCCGTAGGCCAGAAACGGCAAGGGTTCGCTGGCATGGCCCGGCAGCATGAACAGGGGCTTGCCATTGGCATCAGGCTTGGCATACGGCGCCAGCAACTCTTCACCCAGGCGCACCATTTCATAGCGCGCCATGTCCAGCTGGAAAGGCTGGGAGCTGTGGTGGTAGGCGATCAGCAGGTCACAGCCGCCTTCGACCAGGCGCATCACCGCATCGTGGACGTTGAGGGCGATCAGCCGGCTCTTGAAGGAGCCGAACTGCTCCTGCACCTGCGACACCCAGGCCGGAAAGAAGGTGAAGGCCAGGGTGTGCGGCACGGCAAAGCCGACCATGCCTTTGTCGCTGCTGGCATGGGCCCGCAGCATGGAGCGCGTGCTCTGCAGGGACTGCAGCATCTCCAGCGCCTGGTCGTACATGGTCTTGCCCGCCGACGTCAGACGCGTGGGGTAAGAGCTGCGATCCACCAGGTCGGTCCCGGCCCAGGCCTCCAGCGCCTGGATACGGCGCGAGAAAGCTGGCTGTGTGACGTGGCGCAACTGGGCAGAGCGGCTGAAGCTGCGCGTTTCAGCCAGACTGACAAAATCTTCAAGCCATTTGGTTTCCATGCCCCTGATTATCGCCTTGCCGTAGCCTGACACCCTAGGGCCACCCGCATAGCCAAGGGCTGCGAAAGTCTCAATAATGCGTTTCGAGTTCTCGCTGCCATCCGTGCTAGGGCTCAGCGTCCGGCTGTGCGTGCACAACACCGACAGGACCGGAATCGCACTAGCGTTTGCCTTGCTTTTGTTCACGATTCCGCGACATGTCCGAACCTTCCCACAGCCCGGCCCCACAGGCCGAAGGCCCCGAGCAGCCACGTGCCCTGCGCATTGAAGACTGGCTCACCGTCATCATCATGGCCTTGCTGGCCCTGATCACCTTTGCCAACGTCCTGGTGCGTTATTTCACCGACGCCTCGTTTGCCTGGACCGAGGAAATCTCCATCTTCCTGATGATCCTGCTGGCCATGGTGGCCGGCAGTGCCGCCGTCGCCCGCGACCAGCACATCCGCATCGAATTCCTGACCAGCCGCGGCACTGCTGCACGAAAACAGCTGCTAGCCCGCCTGGGGTCTGCGTCAGTAGCTCTGCTTTTTGCTTTGATTGCGGCGCTCAGCGCGCGCGTCGTCTGGGACGACTGGCGCTACGAGGAAACCTCGCCCGGCATCGGTGTGCCGCAGTGGTGGTATTCCGTGTGGCTGCCGATCTGCTCGCTGGCCATCACGGCGCGGGCCATCGGCCTGTTCCGGCGCCAAGGCCGCCTGGCGCAGTTCGAGGCAGTGGCCACCGACGAGCAGGAGTCTGCATGATCGCCACGCTGCTGTTCGTGGCCTTCCTGGCCTTGATGATCCTGGGCGTGCCGATTGGAGCGGCCCTGGGCCTGGCGGGTGCGGCCTGCATTGCGCTGGCCAACCTGGATGTGCAATGGTTCGGCCTGCTGGCCGTGCCGCAGAACTTCTATGCCGGCCTGGGCAAGTACCCGCTGCTGGCCATCCCCATGTTCGTGCTGGTGGGGTCCATCTTCGACCGCTCCGGCGTGGCCGCGCGGCTGGTGAACTTTGCGATCGCCATCGTCGGCCGTGGCCCCGGCATGCTGCCGCTGGTGGCGATTGCCGTGGCCATGTTCCTGGGTGGCATCTCGGGCTCCGGCCCGGCCAATGCCGCCGCCGTGGGCGGGGTGATGATTGCGGCCATGTACCGGGCCGGCTACCCCGGCAGCTTCTCGGCCAGCGTGGTCGGCGCCGCCGCCGCCACGGACATCCTGATCCCGCCCTCTGTGGCGTTCATCATCTACTCGGTGCTGGTGCCCGGCGCCTCGGTGCCAGCGCTGTTTGCGGCCGGCATGATCCCCGGCATCCTGGCCGGCCTGGCCCTGGTCGTGCCCGCTGTGTGGATGGCACGCCGCCACAAGATGGGCCACCTCGAAGCCGATCTGCCGCGCCCCGCGCTGTGGCAAAGCTTCAAGGAGGCCATCTGGGGTCTGGCGGCCCCGGTGCTGATCCTGGGCGGCATGCGCGCCGGCTGGTTCACCCCCACCGAGGCGGCCGTGGTCGCCGTGTTCTACGGCCTGTTCGTGGGCATGTGCATCCACCGCACCATCGGCGTGCGCGACCTGTTCCCCATCCTGCGCGAGGCGGGCGAGCTGTCGGCCGTGATCCTGCTGGTGGTGTCGCTGGCGGGCATCTTCGCCTTCTCGCTGTCCACGCTGGGCGTGATCGATCCGGTGGCCAAGGCCATCGTGCAGTCGGGCCTGGGCGAGTACGGCGTGCTGATGCTGCTGATCCTGCTGCTGATCACCGTGGGCATGTTCCTGGACGGCATCTCCATCTTCCTGATCTTCGTGCCGCTGCTGCTGCCCATCATGCAGCACTACGGCTGGGACCCCGTGTGGTTCGGTGTGATCCTGACGCTGAAGGTGGCCCTGGGCCAGTTCACGCCGCCGTTGGCCGTGAACCTGATGGTGTCCTGTCGCATCGCCGGCGTGCCCATGGAATCCACCGTGCGCTGGGTCATCCCGATGCTGATCGCCATGTTCCTGGTCATGCTGCTGGTGATTGCCTTCCCGCAACTGGCGCTATGGCTGCCGGCCCGACTGGGCTACTGAGCCCCCCGCTTTCCCCCGAGTGCTTGCAAAAACCCAACCCAAGAGGAGACAACCCATGCAACTGCGTACCTTTCTGACGGCCTCGGCCGCTGCCGCCACCCTGCTGACCCTGGGCCTGCCTGCGCACGCCCAGGCGCCCGCCAACTACAAGAGTGAGTACCGCCTGTCCGTGGTGCTGGGCACGGCCTTCCCCTGGGGCAAGGGCGCGGAAATCTGGGCCGACAAGGTGCGCGAGCGCACCCAGGGTCGCATCAACATCAAGCTCTATCCCGGCACCTCGCTGGTCCAGGGCGACCAGACGCGCGAATTCAGCGCCATCCGCCAGGGCGTGATCGACATGGCCGTGGGCTCCACCATCAACTGGTCGCCCCAGGTCAAGGCGCTGAACCTGTTCTCGCTGCCCTTCCTGTTCCCCGACTATGCGGCCGTGGATGCCGTGGTCCAGGGCCAGGTCGGCCAGGAAATCTTCAAGACCATCGACAAGGCCGGCGTACTGCCCCTGGCCTGGGGCGAGAACGGCTACCGCGAGATCTCCAACTCCAAGAAGGCCATCAGCAAGCCCGAAGACCTCAAGGGCATGAAGATCCGCGTGGTCGGCTCGCCGCTGTTCCTGGACACCTTCACCGCCCTGGGTGCCAACCCCACGCAGATGAGCTGGGCCGATGCCCAGCCCGCCATGGCCAGCGGCGCCGTGGACGGCCAGGAAAACCCCGTGTCCGTGTACATGGCCGCCAAGCTGAGCACCGTGGGCCAGAAGTACATGACGCTGTGGGGCTACATGAACGACCCGCTCATCTACGTGGTGAACAAGGACGTGTGGGCCAGCTGGACCCCGACCGACCAGGCCATCGTCAAGCAGGCCGCGCTGGATGCCGCCAAGGAGCAGATCGCCATCTCCCGCAAGGGCATGAGCGAGGCCGACAAGCCCCTGGTCAAGGAGCTGACTGCCCAGGGCGTGACCGTGACCGACCTGAGCCCCGCGCAGCGCAAGGTGTTTGCCGACGCCACCAAGAGCGTCTACACCAAGTGGAAGCCGCAGATCGGCACCAACCTGGTGGACATGGCCGAAAAGGCGATTGCCGCACGCAAGCAGTGATGCATTCCGGGGCCTGACCGGCCCCGCTTGCACGGCGCAGACCCACGCACGGTCTGCGCCGTTTTTTTATGCCCGCCCCGCACGCACCTGTGCCCGCAGGGGCAGCGCAGGCCGGGGCATGCGCCGGCTCACGCCGCCAGCACGGCAGTCAGGGCCAGGGCGGCCGGTACGGTCTGGATGAACAGGATCTTTTTGGATACCGTCATCGCGCCATAGACCCCGGCGACCATGACGCAGGCCAGAAAGAAGACCTGGAAGGTCAACCCTTCGGCGCCCATGCACAGGCCCGTGATCAGCCCCGCGGCCAGGAAGCCGTTGTACAGCCCCTGGTTGGCCGCCAGCACCTTGGTCTGCTGGGCCTGCTCCTGCGTCATGCCGAATGCCCGGCGGCCCTGGGGCTTGGTCCACAGAAACATCTCCAGCACGAGGATGTAGAGGTGCAAGATCGCCACCGCGGCGACGAGGAAACTGGCCAGCCATTGCATGTGTGAGGCTCCCGATGTGGGTAGTGATGGTGGAGGCCCCTGGGCTTTGCCCCGCAGGGGCGCCCATGGGGCAACGGGCGCACGCTGGCGCCGGGGTCCGCCATCTTAGGGGCGCCGCCTGCGCAGCACCAGCCGGGTTGCCACGGAGCATGCGGCCCGCGCACCGCGCAGTCGGGACTGGGGACCGCCGCCACAGAGCCCGGCAAGACCTGAAGGCCGCAGAAAAAGCATAGCTGTCTGCGCAGGATGGACCTGGTCCAGCGGCCTTTTGGATGCCTATCCTCAGGCCGCCTGGATCAGCGGCGCTTCCCCCATCAGCAGTTGCTGCTGGCGCGCCGCTTCATGGCCTTCACCCAGCAGCAGCACATGGCGCAGGCCCTGGATGATGCTGTGCGAAAAGCCCAGGTCGTTCATCAGCGAGCTGACCGTCAGGCTGTCCAGCAGCCCGCCGCGGATGGCCGCGAACAGGTGCTTGCGGAACTGGGCGTCGAAGGCGGTGATGCGCTCGTCCATGGCCTGCAACTGCGCGGCCCATTCGGGCTCGGGCATGTCGGAGACGCTGAGCATGCGCATGTCCCGCAGCGTCTGCAGCATGTGCAGGCGCAGCTCCAGGTAGCTGCTGCGGGCCGGGGCATCGTCGGGCCCTTGCAGATAGCGGTGCATGTTGCGCTGCAGGCGGTGGGCGTCCTTGACGGCTTCCACCAGCTGGAAGGCCGCGACCTGGCTGTTGTGCCAGTAGTCCTGCTGCGCGCCATCCATGGGCAGGACCATGCTGCCCATGAACTCCAGCAAATCGGCGTACACCCCCTTGATGTGGGCCTTGTAGAGCAGGTCGGCATTGATGGCCTGCTGCTGCAGGCGCAGGCGCAGCTCGGGGTCCTCGCGCTCCAGCGGCGCCTGCAGGCTTTGCACCGGTGCGTACAGCGCGTGGGCCACCACTTCCAGCCCCAGGCGGCCCATGTGCTGCAGCTCCTTGGACACCGCGCTGCAGGCACTCTCGACCGACTGCAGCGCGGCAGGCTGCAGGTAGCGGGCGCGCGTGGTCTGCGCCACCTGCTCGGTGTGCGTGGCAATCAGCACCTCGGGCTCCTGCAGGTCCGGCAGCCAGCGCTCCAGCGCCCGCGCCAGCTGGCGCTGCAGGGGCCAGAACACCAGCACCCCCATGACGTTGAACAGGGTGTGGAACATGGCCAGCTGGATCAGCGGGTTGTCGCCCAGACCCACGGCCGCGGCCGTCTGCTGCACCCCCCAGGTCATGGGCGCCAGCAGCAGAAAAGCGATCACCGCCGTGGTGCAGTTGAACACCACGTGCGCCACGGCCAGCCGCTGGCCGGGGCGCGCGCTGCCGATCATGCCCATGACGGCCGTGGACACGGCCGAGCCGACGTTGGAGCCAATCGCGATCGCCAGGGCCTGGGGCAGCTCCAACTGCTGGTTGGCCAGGGCGGCCAGGGTCAGCATCAGGGTTGCGTGGCTGGACTGCAGCACCACCGTGATCAGCGTGCCCACCCCGACGAACAGCAGCGCGCCACGCACGCCTTCGGCGCTGTAGCGGTTCAGCTGCAGATCCCCGAAGCTCGAGAAGCCCTGCTTGATCTCGTCAATCCCCAGGAAGATCAGCGAAATGCCCAGCAGGAAGCGGCCGATGGCCTTACCCTTGTCGCCGGCAAAGCCCAGCAGCACGCCAAACACCAGCAGGGGCATGGCCAGCGGCGCCATGCTCAGGTTCTGCCCGGCCATGGCCAACAGCCAGATGCCGCTGGTGGCCCCCAGATTGGCGCCGAACAGCACGGCAATGCTGCCCGCCAGCGTGATCAGCCCGGCGCTGAGGAAGGCGATCGTCAGCAGCGACACCAGAGTGCTGGACTGCAGCACAAAGGTGGCGGCGGTGCCGAACAGCAGCCCCTTGAACGGCGTGGCCGTGCTTTGCGACAGCCAGCCTTCCAGCTTGCCCCCGGCCAGGCTTTTGAGGCCCTGCTCCAGGTTCTGCATGCCGAACAGGAACAGGGCCAGGCCCGCGCACAGCACCAGCCAGCCGTGGCTGAACCAGAACGACCAGGCCAGCGCCGCAAAAGCCAGGACGATCAGCGAATGTTTGCAATAAGCGGGAGGACTGAGCACATCACACCTTGGGCAGTCGTTTTGGGGTTCCGCCCCGGAAACCGCCGGGCGCCCCGGCAGGCCCGGGCGCCGCACAGGCGGGCGGTGGCGGCCAACTGCGCAGTGTAGGTGGGCGCAGGGGCTTACACCGGCGTCACCAGCGGTTGGCCGGCGAAATGACGGTGCGCATTGTACAGGAACAAATCCACCGTGGCCTGCACCGCCTCGGGCGACCAGCCCGCCACGTGCGGGGTCAGCACCACGTTGTCAAGGTCCAGCAACTCGGCGGGCGGCAGCGGCTCGCTTTCATACACATCCAGGCCGGCACCTGCCAGCGCCCCGGTGCGCAGGGCCTGCGCCAGGGCCGCGGTATCCACCACCGAGCCGCGCGCAATGTTCACCACATAGCCCTGCGGCCCCAGCGCCGCGATCACCGGGGCATCGACCAGGTGCCGGGTTCCGGCGCCGCCCGGGGTGGCCACCAGCAGCACATCGGCCCACTGCGCCAGCGCCAGCACGCTGTCGAAATAGGTGAAGTCCACGCCGTCCTTGGGGCGGCGGTTGTGGTAGCCCACGGGCATGTCGAAGGCCTGCGCGCGCCGCGCAATCTTCTGGCCGATGGTGCCCAGGCCCAGAATGCCCAGGCGCTTGCCGGAGACGTTAGGCGGCAGCGGGATGTCGTTGCGCCACACGCCCTGGCGCGTCAGGCGGTCCAGCCGCACCAGGCCACGCACGGCGGCGATCACCAGCCCGAAGGCGTGGTCGGCCACGCACTGGTCGTTGGTGCCGGCACCGTTGCTCACGGCGATGCCGTGGGCCCGGGCGTAGGCCACATCGATGTTTTCATAGCCGGCCCCCAGGGCCCCCACCCAGCGCAGCTGGGGCATGGCCTGCATCTGCGCCGCGCTCAGGCCGATGGCACCCACGGTCAGCACCGCCTGCACCCGGGGCCCGTGGGCGGCCAGCGCCTCGGCGCAGCGCGCTGCATCCGGGGCATAGAGCACGTCGAAGGACTGGGCAAGTTGGGACAGGTGGGCATCGGACAGAACGTGCAGCACCAACAACAGCGGCTTGGAGGCAGACATGGGCAATCGCAATCAGCAGTCAGGGGAAAACCAGCATTATTGGTGCTCCGCGCTTTGTTGCAGCGCCCACATTTGGGCATAGCGCCCCCCTTGCGCCAGCAAAGCCGCATGCGTGCCGCGCTCGACGATGCGGCCCGCGTCCATCACCAGGATCTCGTGGGCATCGACCACCGTGGACAGACGGTGTGCGATCACCAGCGTGGTCTTGCCCTGGGCGGCACTGGCCAGCTCCTGCTGGATGGCGCGCTCGGTGTGGCTGTCCAGGGCCGAGGTGGCCTCGTCAAAAATCAGGATGGGCGGGTTCTTCAGCAGGGTGCGCGCAATCGCCACGCGCTGCTTTTCGCCGCCCGACAGCTTCAGGCCACGCTCACCCACCTTGGTGGCATAGCCCTGCGGGGTGGACTGGATGAAGTCGTGGATGCGCGCGGCCCGGGCGGCGGCCTCCACCTCGGCCTGCGTGGCGCCGGGGCGGCCATAGGCGATGTTGTAGGCCACCGTGTCGTTGAACAGCACCGTGTCCTGCGGCACGATGCCGATGGCACGGCGCACGCTGTCCTGGGTGACCTGGCGGATGTCCTGGCCGGCGATGGTTATGCGGCCCGCCTGCACGTCATAGAAGCGGTACAGCAGCCGCGCCAGGGTGCTCTTGCCCGCGCCCGAGGCCCCCACCACGGCCACCGTGCGCCCGGCGGGCACGGTGAAGCTCACGCCCTGCAAGATGGGCCGTGCCGGGTCGTAGGCAAACTGCACGTCGTCAAAGCGCAGCTCGGGCTGGCCCTGCAATTGCAGGGGCACCGCGCCCGGCGCATCGGCCACCTCGCGGGCCTGGTCCATCAGCACGAACATGCGCGACAGGTCCGCCAGGCTCTGCTTGATCTCGCGGTACAGCGTGCCCAGGAAGTTCAGCGGGATGTACAGCTGGATCATGAAGGCGTTGACCATGACGAAGTCGCCCAGCGTCATCTCGCCGGCCACCACGCCCTGCGTGGCGCGCCACAGCATGGCCACCAGGGCCGTGGCGATGATGAGCTGCTGCCCGCCGTTGAGCAGACTCAGCGAGCGCTGGCTCTTGAGGCGCACGCGCCGCAGCTCCTGCAGGTTCTCGTCGTAGCGGCGGGCCTCGAAGTCCTCGTTGTTGAAGTATTTGACGGTCTCGTAGTTCAGCAGCGCATCCACGGCCTTGGTGTGCGCGGCCGAGTCCTGCACATTCGCCGCGCGGCGGAACTGGGTGCGCCACTCCGTCAGCTTGACGGTGAAGGTGATGTAGGTGAGCAGTGCCACGGCCGTGATGGCGGCAAAGCCCCAGTCAAAGGTGAACGCCAGAATGCCCAGCACCAGCAGCATTTCGATCAGCGTGGGCAGGATGCTGTAGAGCGAGTACGAGACCAGCGATTCGGTGCTGCGCACGCCGCGCTCGATGTCGCGCGTCATGCCGCCGGTCTGGCGCTCCAGGTGAAAGCGCAGACTCAGGGCATGCAGGTGGCGGAAGGTGGCCAGGGCGATGGAACGCGCCGCGCCCTGCGTGGCCTTGGCGAACACCAGGTCGCGCAGTTCGGTGAACAGCGAGGTGGAAAAGCGCAGCGCGCCGTAGGCCAGCAGCAGGCCCGCCGGCACCACCAGCAGTGCGCTGGCATCGCCGGGGCGCACGCCCAGGGCGTCGACCAGCTGCTTGAGCAGCAGCGGCACGCCCACGTTCGCCAGCTTGGCGCCCACCATGAACAGCAGCGCAGCCAGCACGCGCCATTTGTACTGCCACAGGTAGGGCAGCAAACGGCGCAGGGCGGACCATTCGGCCGCATTAGCCACGTTGGAAGCTGAGGGTTGTGGGGAGGCTGTTTCACCGCTGCGACGCATGGGGGACAATTCCGGGTTGTTTTTGTTCCCGGATTGTCTCCCATGCCCCGTTCCCCAGACTTACCCAGCGTTGCACTGCCCACGGACAAAGAGTTGGTGCTCAAGGTCGTTCCCATGCCCGGGGACTGCAATGCCAACGGGGACATCTTTGGCGGCTGGGTCATGTCCCAGGTCGACCTGGCCGGCTGCGTGCTGGCCATGCGCCTGGCCGGCGGCAACCGCATGGCCACCGTGGCCGTGAAGGAATTCATCTTCAAGCAGCCCGTGCGCGTGGGCGACGTGCTGTCGTTCTACTCCTGCGTCACGCGCGTGGGCCGCACCTCGGTGACGGTGGATGTCGAGGTGTTTGCCGAACGCATGACCCACCAGGGCGAGTACGTGAAGGTGACCGAAGCCGTGCTGACCTACGTGGCCATCGACGCGCACGGCAACTCGCGCCCGCTGGACCTGCCCGCGGCCGACCTCGCGCCCGCCAGCCTGGCACCCCAGGGCTGACGCCCCACCCCGCAAAAAAGCCCGGTACGTGACCGCACCGGGCTTTGTGCATGGGGCTGGCATGGCCCCAGGCGCCGCTCAGGCGACGGCGATCTGCGCGGCCGGCTTGGCGGCCGGTGCGCTGACGGGTGCACGCTCGGTGCGGCTGCCCACGCCCACCTCGACCTCACCGGCCAGTTGGCCACCCTCTTCGACCACCAGCTTGCCGTAGCGGATCTTGCCGCTGACCTTGCCGGTGCTGTGGATCACCAGCTTCTGGCGCACGGTCAGGCTGCCGGTGAACTCGCCATGGATCTCGGCGATGTCGATCTCGGCCGAACCGTGGAAAGCCCCCTGCTGCGCGATGTGGATGACGCGCGAGTCCATGGTCGCCTCCACCGTGCCTTCCACCACCAGCGTGTCGCAGTCCGTGATCTCGACCCCCTTGAGCTTGATGTTGGGGCCCACGGTCAGCTTGCTGCCGCCCTGCTCGGCCACGGGGCTGTCCGTGGTGGCTGCTGGTGCGGTGCTGACCTCGGGGGCCACGGCACGGGGCTGCTGCGGCTCGGCCACCGGGGTGTGGCTATTCAGGCCGTTGCCGGGGGTGCTGTTCAAGCTGCCGACCGTGCCAGGGCGGGTCGCAAAGTTCTGTGTGTCGCGCTTGGTGAAAAAGGGGTTGTTCACGGCCATGCATCCTCCTGATAGAAAGCCATGAGCTTAGAAAGCACCGCGCGCCACACCATCCCTCGTTTCGCAACATGCGTAAGCAAAGACTACGACCGTGGCGTCTGCTTACCGCTGTTGCCTGCGCACACACCCCTGGGCCGCGCTGGCGCGTTCAGGCCTGCGCAGGCCGGCAGCGCAGCGGGGCGTGCTATGAAAAAATTCAGGAGACGATGTAGGCGGCCATGCCCGCCGACAGCAGCGCGCCATCGGCGCCCAAAAACTCCATGCGCGTCGTGCCCACGCGCGAGCCCAGGCGCAGCACCTCGGCCCGCAGCGTGAAGCGTTCGCCGATGCCGGGGCGCAGGTAGTCCACGCGCAGGTCGATGGTGCCGATCTTGGCAAAGCGCTGCATGCGCTGCAGCACCGGCTCGTCCATGTGCTTGGCAGCCAGGGCCACCATCAGCGCGATGCCACCCATGGCATCCAGCCCGGCACTGATCGCACCACCGTGGATGCGGTTGTAGGCAAAGTGCCCCACCAGCTGCGGCCGCATGTCGATGTGCGCCGTGACCTCGGTCGGGGTGATGTGGTCCAGCTTCAGGCCCAGCACCTGGTTGAAGCAGATCAGCTCCTCAGACAGCTGCTTGATGGCGGCGATGAACTCCGGCTCAAACGCCACGGGCGCGGCTTCGGTTTTTTGGCATGCATGGCAACACTTCAAAAAGAAGAGCTGGTTACGCACGATAAAAAAGGATTTCAGATAGAAAACACGCTGAAACCCTTGAAATACGTGCGCAGCAAGCTCATGAAACAGGATTCCCCACGCTCACCCACCGTGCGACCTGTCACGGTGTCTGCGCCGGTTGCGGCACGGCGTGACGGCTCGCGGGCGTTGGGGCCGCTCCCGCGCTAAGCCCCACCGCCCTGCTTGTGCCCACAGCGCTGGCAAGCGCCGGCCCCGGTTGCAGGCCAGGCGTGCGCTTCACACGGCAACACCTGCCGTCTGCGGCCCTGGTAGCACTCCCACGGACCGCCCCACTTCAGCGTGGGCCGACATCGGGCTGGCGTTGAGGGTGAGAGCGCCAACTGCACCGTCCCCAGGTCGGGACCCGCCAGGCCACGGTTTCCACACGGCCTGCCATCCGCGTGTCTCTTGGGGTGAAAACGCTCGCTGGCCGCGCAGTGCGTGCCGCTCATGCGGCACGGCATGCTTCAGCATTGGCTGAAATCGGGCTTGCGCTTTTCCATGAACGCGGTGAAGGCTTCGCGGGCCGCGGGCTCGGTCAGCATGCGGCCAAAGCTCTGGCCTTCCTCGGCCATCTGGGCCTTGATCTCGGCGCGCTGGCCGGCCTTCATCAGGCGCTTGGTCGCCATCAGCGCCGACAGCGGCTTGGCCGCCAGCTTGGCCGCCTGGGCCTGGGCCACACCGTTGACTTCGGTGGGCGGCACCACGCGGTTGACCAGGCCGGCTTCCAGGGCCGCTTCGGCCATGAAGGGCTCGCCCAGGAGCAGCGCCTCGGCCGCACGCTGGTAGCCCATCAGGCGGGGCAGCAACAGGCTGGAGGCGGCTTCGGGGCACAGGCCCAGGTTCACGAAGGGCATGGAGAAGGCCGCGTTGTCACCCGCATAGACCAGGTCGCAGTGCAGCAGCATGGTGGTGCCAATGCCCACGGCGGGGCCGGCCACGGCCGCGATCAGCGGCTTGGGGAAGTCGGCCAGCGCGTGCAGGAACTGGAACACCGGGCTTTGCTCGGGCAGGCCCTGGCCGCCCTGGCGCGCCAGGAAGTCACCGATGTCGTTGCCCGCGCTGAACACGGTGGCGTCACCCTGGAGCACGACCACGCGCACGGCCTCGTCGGTGGCGGCGCTGGTCAGTGCCTCGGCCATGCGGCTGTACATGGCCTGGGTGATGGAGTTCTTCTTGTCCACGCGGTTGAGCGTGATGGTGCGCACACCGGCTTCGGTGTGCACCAGGATGTCGGGGGAGTCGGTCGTGGTCATGAAATTTCCTGCAAAAAACCAAGCAGCACCAGGCCAGGCTGCGCCCCACCCGCGGTCTTGCGGGCCGGTGGCGCAACCGGCGCCTGTCACTCCTTGTAGTAAACGATTTGGTGGCTGGTGGCCAGCAGCACGCCCTCGCTGTCCCACAGCTGGGCGGTCTGGTCGAAGAAGCCGTTGCGAAAGGCCTGGGCGCTGGCCTGCGCCAGCAGGTGCTTGTCGCCCTGGCGTGCCAGTTGTGCGGCATCGGCGTGGAAATAGATGGTCATCCCCACGGTGCCTGCCGGCACCCGGCGCGCACGGCGCAGCCAGACGCGAGGATAGAACACATCGCACAGCGCCGACAGCGCCACGAAGTCCAGCGGACGCGGTGGATCGTCGCGCACCCACAGCTGGGACAGACTTTCATGGCCACTGTCATCCCAGGTCTTGGGGATCGCGCCCTGCACCACGCGCATGTCGTAGCGCTGCAGCCATTCCATGGCGCCGCGCGTGTCGAAGCGTTCGCAACGCATCGGGTCCGGCATGGCGGGGCGCGGCAGGTCGTCCACGCTGAAGGTGTCGCGGCGCACGGCCGTGATCACCGTGGCCGTGGTGCTGACCACGAAGGCCCCCTGCGCATCGCGCTGGCCCATGGACACGGTCCAGTGCTGGGTCGAGCGGTTGGTACGCACGGGCACGGCCTCGATGCGGACATCGCCCGCCTCCACCGGCCCGGCAAAATTCACGGTGATGGACAGCGGGTCGCCCAGCCGTTCGGGGTGCTGCAGCACGGCCTGCAGCATCTGCGCGACGGTGATGCCGCCATACGGCCCCACCATGTTCCAGTACGCAGCCGGTGCCACACCGCGCGCGCTGCCGTCGTGTTCGGGAATCAGTCTGAGGGCCATATCCAGAGGGTGGGCGCCGGGTGTGGCGCCCGGCTCAGGGGCTTGCGGGGTGTTCATAGCATGCGGTCTCCGAGAAAAGCTCACCTTGTCCGGGCTGTGGCGAGCCCGCACCAGGGTCCATCTTAGTGACTGTAGAGCGCCGCTCCGGATATGGCTGACCCCTAGGCGTCATGGCCTGCGCACGGTCGCGCCAGCGCTCTAGCACCGCCAGGGCGCGCGGCCACAGCGCGCCCTCCATCTCGGTACGGAAAAAGCCGAAATGCCCGATGCGCCCGGCCGGCACGTGCACGGCATGCAGGCGCTCCACGCGCGACGGGCAATCGCGGTACCAGCTGACCAGGGAGGTGGTCGAGCGCCAGGACATCATCTCGTCGTCGTCGATCGAAAAGGCATGCAGCGGATAGCGCGCCGCGGCATAGGCCGTGCGCAGCGGTTCGCCCACCACCCCGATGCCATAGTTGGGGTGCAGGCACCACTGGCGCCACTGCCACAGCACACCGGCGGGCAGGTCCCCCACCAGGCCCCAGCGCCGCCCCGGCAGGCAGCCATGCAATGCCGTGAGCAGCGGCGCAATGCCGTACCACCACAGCAAGACCTTGCGCCGCGTGGGCGGTGCGTTGTCACGCCAGTAGCCGCTGCCGCTGGCCACGCACAGCATGCCGTCGATGGGCAGGGGCTGCGCGCTCATGCCCGGCAACTGGGCGCCCACGCTGTGCCCCACCCACAGCACCGGCAGGCCGGGGGCCTGGGCGCGCACATGCTGGGCCACGGCGGCGCAGTCGGCCGTCCAGTCGCGCAAATCGGCGCGGACCTGGCGCAAGGGGCCATGCAGGGACTCGGCATGCCCTCGGTAGTCGAAGGTGGTGACGGCATAGCCATGGGCCGCCAGCCACTGCGCAAACGCAGCGTAAAAACGCTGCGGCACGCCAATCGCGGCCGCGATCACCACCTGGGCACAGACAGCCTGACTGACAGGCTGGCACTGGCGCAGGGCCAACGGCCCTGCGGTGCCCGGCACCTCGAGCGTGCCGGCCTGCCAGCGCACCTCCACACCCGGGTTGGCTGCGCGCGCCTGCGTCATGGGCTCAGACGCGCTCGATGATGCCGGCCGCGCCCTGGCCGGTGCCCACGCACATGGTCACCATGCCGTACTTCAGGTTGTGGCGGCGCAGCGCGTGCACCACGGTCGCGGCGCGGATGGCACCGGTGGCCCCCAGCGGGTGGCCCAGGGCGATGGCACCACCCATGGGGTTGACCTTGGCGGGGTCCAGGCCCAGGGTGTTGATCACCGCCAGCGACTGGGCGGCAAAGGCCTCGTTCAGCTCGAACCAGCCGATGTCCTGGTGGTGGATGCCGGCGTAGCGCAGGGCTGCGGGAATGGCTTCGATGGGGCCGATGCCCATGATTTCCGGCGGCACACCGCGGGCGGCAAAGCTGACAAAGCGGGCCAGCGGGGTCAGGCCGAACTGCTTGACCGCCTTTTCGCTGGCCAGGATCAGCGCGCCGGCGCCGTCGCTGGTCTGCGAGCTGTTGCCGGCCGTCACGCTGCCACGCGCGGCAAACACCGGGCGCAGCTTGCCCAGGGCTTCGAGCGTGGTGTCGGGGCGCGGGCCTTCGTCCAGGTGCACGGTGCGGGTCCGGGTGCCAACTTCGCCGGTGGCCAGGTTGGGGAAACGGTCGACGATCTCGATGGGCGTGATTTCATCGGTGAACTCGCCCGCCTGCTGGGCTTTGACGGCACGCAGGTGCGACTCCAGCGCGAAGGCGTCTTGCTGCTCGCGGCTCACCTTCCACTGCTGGGCCACCTTCTCGGCCGTCAGCCCCATGCCGTAGGCGATGCCCACGTTCTCGTCACGGGCGAACACCTCGGGGTTGAACGAGGGCTTGTTGCCGCCCATGGGCACCATGCTCATGGACTCGGCGCCCCCGGCGATCAGCACATCGGCCTCGCCCACGCGGATGCGGTCGGCCGCCATCTGGATGGCGGTGATGCCCGAGGCGCAGAAACGGTTCACCGTCACGCCGCCGATGGGATGGTCGAACGCCAGACCCACGGCGATGCGCGCCATGTTCATGCCCTGCTCGCCCTCGGGGAAGGAGCAGCCGATGATGGCGTCCTCGATGGCCTTGGGGTCCAGCGTGGGCACCTGGGCCATGGCGGCACGGATGCTGGCCACCAGCAGATCGTCGGGGCGGGTGTTCTTGAAATAGCCCCGGCCCGAGCGGCCGATGGGCGTGCGCGTGGCGGCAACGATGTAGGCGTCTTGTACTTGCTTCATGACCAAATTCCTTGGTTGTCTCTTCGCTCTTTAACCTGTGTGTGGGGCCTACCTCGCTGCGCGGCGCATGTCAGAGCCAGCGAGCAAGGGCCGCCCCGCAGCGTGGCTGGCGTTCCCCTTCCCGCGAAGCGAGAGAAGGGGGAAGGCGCGCAGCGACGCAGGGGGATGCATCAATTCCGAACCGGCTTGCCGGTGTTGAGCATGCCCAGGATGCGTTCGTGCGTCTTGGGCTGGCCGATCAGGTGGCAGAACACCTTGCGCTCCAGCTTGAGCAGGTATTCCTCGTTCACCAGCGAGCCGGCATCCACCTCGCCACCGCAGACCACTTCCGCGATCATGGCGGCGATCTTGAAGTCGTAGGCGCTGATGAAGCCGCCGTCGCGCATGTTCACCAACTGGGCCTTGATGGTGGCCAGGCCGCTGCGGCCCGCCACGGGGAAGGGGCGCTGCAGCGGGGGGCGCCAGCCACCGGCGGCCATGCTGCGGGCCTCGTTGATGGCGGTGAACAGCACCTCGTCCTTGTGCGGCACGATCAGGTCGCTGTCCAGCAGGTAGCCCAGCTTGCGCGACTCGATGGCGCTGGTGCCCACCTTGGCCATGGCGGCCGCGGTGAAACCTTCGGTCAGGAAGGGCAGCACGTCCTTGCCGGTGGAGCTGGCCATGTTCTCGGCCGCACGGCGGGCGATGTAGGTCAGGCCGCCGGCGCCGGGAACCAGGCCCACGCCCACTTCCACCAGGCCGATGTAGCTTTCCATGTGGGCCACGCGGCGCGCGCTGTAGACAGCCAGCTCGCAACCACCACCCAGCGCCATGCCGTGGATGGCTGCCACCACCGGCACCTGCGCATAGCGAATGCGCAGCATCAGGTTCTGCAGTTCGCTTTCGATGCTGTCGATGGCATCGGCACCGCCGACCACAAAGGCCGGCATGGTGGCTTCCAGGTCGGCGCCCACGCTGAACGGCGCATCGCCGGACCAGATCACCATGCCCTGGAAGTCGCTTTCGGCCGTGTCCACGGCCTCCATCAGGCCTTCCATGACTTCGGGGCTGATGGCGTGCATCTTGTTCTTGATGCTGGCGATCAGGATCTCGCCATCCAGCGTCCAGGTGCGCAGCGCCTTGGATTCGAACACCGTGGTGCCGGCCGTCTTCCAGTCGGGCAGGTTGTCCTCGCCCAGCAGTTTTTCAGGGAAAAGCTGTCTTTCGTAGACGGGCAGGACGCGGCGCGCTACAAATTTTTGCAGCGCCGGGCTCCACGAACCCTGGGCCGTGTGCACGCCACCGGCCTCGGCCACGGGGCCTTCGAACACCCACTTCGGCAGGGGCGCCTGGCACAGCGCCTTGCCGGCGTCGATGTCCTCCTGGATCATCTTGGCCACCTCCAGCCAGCCGGCTTCTTGCCACAGCTCGAACGGGCCCTGTTTCATGCCAAAGCCCCAGCGCATGGCCTGGTCCACGTCGCGCGCGGACTCGGCAATCGTGGCCAGGTGCAGGGCGGCGTAATGGAAGCTGTTGCGCAGGATGGCCCACAGGAACTGGCCGGGTGCGCCTTCGGCATTGCGCAGCAGGCGCAGGCGTTCGGCCGCAGGCTTCTTGAGCATGCGCGCATACACCTCGTCGGCCTTGCCGCCGGCGGGCACGTAGTCCTCGCTGTCCAGCTCGAACTGCAGGATGTCGCGGCCCACCTTCTTGAAGAAGCCGGCCTTGGTCTTTTGACCCAGGCGGCCCAGCTCGATCAGCTTGGCCAGCACGGGCGGCGTACCGAAGCTGCCGTAGAAGGGGTCGGTCTCCAGGCTCAGGTTGTCCTGCAGCGTCTTGATGACGTGGGCCATGGTGTCCAGGCCCACCACGTCGGCGGTGCGGAAGGTGCCGCTGGAGGCCCGGCCCAGCTTCTTGCCGGTCAAGTCGTCCACCACGTCGTAGGTCAGGCCGAAGTTCTCGACCTCCTTCATGGTCGACAGCATGCCGGCGATGCCGATGCGGTTGGCGATGAAGTTGGGCGTGTCCTTGGCGCGCACCACGCCCTTGCCCAGGCCGCTGGTGACAAAGGCTTCCAGCTGGTCCAGCACCTGGGGTTCGGTGGTGGGGGTGGCAATCAGCTCCACCAACGGCATGTAGCGCGGTGGGTTGAAGAAGTGGATGCCGCAAAAACGCGGCTGGATGGCTTCGGGCAGCGCCTCGGACAGCTTGGTGATGCTCAGGCCCGAGGTGTTGGATGCCACCAGCGCGTGCTTGGCCACAAACGGCGCAATCTTGGTGTACAGGTCCAGCTTCCAGTCCATGCGCTCGGCAATCGCCTCGATCACCAGGTCGCACTGCTTGAGCAGCTTCAGGTGCTCTTCGTAATTGGCGGCCTGGATCAGGTCGGCATCCTCGGCCACGCCGATCGGCGAGGGCTTGAGCTTTTTCAGGTTGGCGATGGCACGCTCGGCAATGCCGCTCTTGGGGCCTTCCTTGGCGGGCAGGTCAAACAGGATGACCGGCACCTTCACGTTGACCAGATGGGCGGCAATCTGCGCGCCCATCACGCCGGCACCCAGCACGGCGACTTTCTTCACATTGAATCGGGACATGGGATGGTTTCCATGGAATGCTGCCCAGACGCCCGCATGGCGCCCCACCAGGATGGCGCCATACGGGCAGGGTCAGCAAGGTTGTTCGTTACTGCACACGCACCCAGGTCTGGGTACGGCCAAAGGGACCGATGGAGCCACGCACTTCCAGCTTGCTGCCGCCCTCCACCGGCGTCAGGCGCAGGGTGTAGGTCTTGCCGTTCTCGGGGTCGAGGATCTTGCCGCCCTCCCAGACGGTCTTGCCCTCGGCCTGCTTGGCGCCGCGGATGATCTCCAGCCCCACGATGGGCTTGTCCTTGCGGTCGTCCGTGCACTTGTCGCACACGGCCTGGGGATCGGCCCCCTCGCGCAGGACGCGCTCGACCTGGCCGGTCAGCACCCCACCGTGGTCGCTGATGCGCACCTGCGATTTGGGTGCGCCGGTCTTGTCGTCCAGGCTCTTCCACACCCCCACGGGGGTCATCTGTGCCATCGCGGGGGCACCAAGCACTACGAAAAACAGAGCTGCCAACGCTTGCTTCATAAGAATCTCCGTCTCAAAGGCTTCTACATTCAGGGAAATGCGTGCGCTAGCCGCTACTTAAGCAAGAGCAGCATCCGAGTCCATCAGCACCTTGCTGCCCGCACGGGCGGTGCGCATCAGGGTGGCGGTCTCGGGGAACAGTTTGGCAAAGTAGAAGCGCGCCACCTGCAGCTTGGCGGTATAGAACGGATCGGTGCTGCCGGCGGCGATGGCGCGCAGCGACACCTGGGCCATGCGGGCAAACAGATAGCCGAACACCAGGTGGCCGGCCACGCGCAGGTAGTCGACGGATGCCGCGCCCACTTCGTCGGGGTTCTGCATGCCCTTGAAGCCGATCTCGGTGGTGAACTTGGTCATCTGGTCGCCCAGCATGGCGATGGGGTTGATGAATTCGGCCATCTTTTCGTTGACGCCTTCTTCTTCCACCAGCTGCGCCACCAGCTTGCCGAACTTCTTCAGCGTGGCGCCCTGGTTGCCCAGCACCTTGCGGCCCAGCAGGTCCAGCGCCTGCACGCCGTTCGTGCCCTCATAGATCATGTTGATGCGGTTGTCGCGCACGAACTGCTCCATGCCCCATTCCTTGATGAAGCCATGGCCGCCAAACACCTGCTGGCTTTGCGTGGTGGCGATCCAGCCGTTGTCGGTCAGGAAGGCCTTGACGATGGGGGTCAGCAGCGCCACCAAATCGGCGCTGTCGCTGCGCACTTTCTCATCGGGGTGGTTCAGTTCCTTGTCGATCAGCAGCGCGCAGAAGGTCGACAGCGCGCGGCCACCTTCGGCATAGGCCTTGGCCGTCAGCAGCATGCGGCGCACATCGGGGTGGACGATGATGGGGTCGGCGGGCTTGTCCTTGGCCTTGGTGCCGGACAGGCTGCGCATCTGCAGGCGGTCCTTGGCATAGGCCAACGCGTTCTGGAACGCCACTTCGGTCAGGCCCAGGGACTGGTTGCCCACGCCCAGGCGGGCGGCATTCATCATCACGAACATGGCCTGCAGGCCCTTGTGGGGCTGGCCCACCAGCTCGCCCACGGCGTCTTCCATCACGATCTGGGCGGTGGCGTTGGACTTGATGCCCATCTTGTGCTCCAGCCCACCGCAGTAGATGCCGTTGCGCGCCCCCAGGCTGCCGTCAGCATTCACCAGGTACTTGGGCACCACAAACAGGCTGATGCCCTTGGAGCCGGCCGGTGCGTCCGGCAGGCGTGCCAGCACCAGGTGGACGATGTTGTCGGTGAAGTCGTGCTCCCCGGCGGAGATGAAGATCTTGTTACCGGTGATCTTGTAGGTGCCGTCAGCCTGGGGCTCGGCCTTGGTACGCAGCAGGCCCAGGTCGGTGCCGCAGTGGGGCTCGGTCAGGCACATGGTGCCGGTCCACTCGCCGCTGGTCAGCTTGGGCAGGTACTTGGCCTTCAATGCCGGGGCACCATGGGCGTGCAGGGCTTCATAGGCGCCATGCGACAGACCGGGGTACATGGTCCAGGCCTGGTTGGCGCTGTTGAGCATTTCGTACAGCGCCGAGTTCACCACGAACGGCAGGCCCTGGCCGCCATACTCGGGGTCGCACGACAGCGCGGGCCAGCCGCCCTCGACGAACTGCTGGTAGGCCTCCTTGTAGCCCTTGGGGGTGGTGACCTCGTGCGTGGTCTTGTCCAGCTGGCAGCCCTCTTCGTCGCCGCTGATGTTCAGCGGGAAGGTGACGTTGGCGGCGAACTTGCCGGCCTCTTCCAGCACGGCATTGATGGTGTCGGCATCCACCTCGGCATGCTTGGGCAGGGCCTTGAATTCTTCTTCGATCTTGAACACTTCATGCATCAGAAATTGCATGTCGCGCAGAGGCGGGGTGTAGCTGGGCATGGTTGTCTCCTGTAAATCAGCAATCAAGGGGGTGGGAGGCGGTCTCAGTTCTTTGCTGAGGCCGGGGCGCCATAGCGCCACAGGATGTTGTCGAAACCGGTCAGGGCACGCTGCATGGCGCCCGGGCTGCGCAGGAAGCGCGCTTCGTAGTGCAACACCAGGATCAGGGCATGGATCTCGGACAGGATCTGGTTCTCGTCGGCATCGGGCCGCAGGTCGTCCAGTTCCTTGCACTGGTTGATGGTGCGGCGCATGGCGGCGTGCCAGATGCTGACCGACTCCACCAGCGCGTTGCGCACGGGGCCGATGTTGTCGTGGAACTCGATCGCGCCGCTGATGTAGATGCAGCCAGAGTCCAGCTCGATGGTGGTGCGCTTCATCCAGTGGTCGAACAGGGCGCGCAGACGGGGCAGCCCGCGCTCGGCCTGCAGCGCGGGGTAGAACACCTCCTGCTCGAAGCGGTGGTGGTACTCGCGGATCACGGAAATCTGCAGCTCTTCGCGGGAACCGAAATGGGCAAACACACCGGATTTGCTCATCTGCGTGGCTTCGGCCAGGCCACCGATCGACAGGCTTTCCAGCCCGTTGTGCATGGCCAGTTGCAGGGCCACATCCACGATGTGGGCCTTGGTCTGCAGGCCTTTGGGAGAAATGCGGTGCCCGGCTGCCGCGCGCGCGGTTTACGATCGGCGGTCGGGCTGCTGGGGACGGCGGGGAAAATGTGTGGGGTCGAGGGCATGCATCACCAATAAAAACGAACGTTCGTTCTTTTTTGGATCGTAAAAACTTCCTCGGACTTTGAGCATAGGTGCAAACCCTTGCGCCCCCGATTTAGTCATGCCTCCCCGACCGTGCATAAAAAAGGGCGACTGTGCAGTCGCCCTGGTTTTTGGTGGTCGTGTGGCCCGCTCAGATCAGCATGGCCAGGCTGGCATCCAGGTGCTCGGTGGGCTGGCGGCGGAAGCCCGTGCGCACATAGCGCTGCAGGCGCCCCTGCACGAAGGACATCAGCACACTGGCGGCCACCTGGGCATCCACCGTCGGGGTGCTGGAGCCCAGCGCGCCAGCCGCCGGGCGCAGACACTGGCGCAGCGTGGATTCGATGCGGTCAAAGAACTGGTTCATGCGTGCCTGCAGGCGGTCGTGTTCCAGCAGCAGGGCGTCGCCCACCAGCACGCGCACCATGCCGGGATTGCGCTCGGCAAACTGCAGCAACAGGGCCACGATGCGGGCCGCACGGCGGGCGCCGTCCTCGGGGGTGCACTCCAGGGGCTCGCCTTCACGGCCTGCGACTTGCTGCACCAGGCCGAACACGGTTTGCTCGATGAAGTCGATCAGCCCCTCGAACATCTGCGCCTTGCTGGCGAAATGGCGGTACAGGGCCGCTTCGCTGACGGAGAGGTTGGCGGCCAGGGCCGCCGTGGTGATGCGATCGCTGCCGGGCTTCTCCAGCATGGAGGCCAGTGCCTGAAGAATCTGCTCGCGGCGCTCGCCCGGTTTGGGGCGTTTACGCGTGCGGGGCTACTCCTCCAATGTGGCGTTAGCAACGACAGTCTCGGCTGTTTTGGTCGGAGGGGTCAGAACTTCAGATACGGACATAAGGCAGACAAATCAACAGGTAAATCGATTCATTCTCTCACAGACATATGCAGAAGTAACCGTTTGTCCGGCCAACAAAATCCGCCGCCGTCACTCGCCAAACATCAGGGTCACCCGCATGCCACGGCCCAGGGCACCGGGGGCGAACTGCAGGTGCGCACCATGGCCCTGGGCAATTTCCTGGGCAATCGCCAGGCCCAATCCCGTGCCTTCCACCGTGGTGCCAGGCCCTCGGTAAAAGCGGTGCGTAAGGCGTGCGTACTCACCCACGGGCACGCCGGGGCCATCGTCCTCCACCTCCACATACACCCGGATCTGTCGCTGCGGCGACAGCCTGCGGCCGCAGCGCAAGGTGACCCGCCCGCCCTGCGGGGTGTACTTGATGGCGTTGTCCAGCACATTCGCGATCAACTCGCGCAACAGCCATTCGTGGCCGGTGACATGCGCCGCCTCGGCCTCCAGCCCCAGGTCCAGCTGCTTGGCCAGGGCGTCATCCAGGAAGGACTCCAGCACGGTCTCGCACAGGTTCTTGATGTCCACGCGCTGCGTGCCCGCCGCCTGCCCCAATGAACTTTCGACCCGCGACAAGGCCAGCAACTGGTTGGCCACCTGCGTGGTGCGGCGCGAGGCCTGGCGCAGGCGTTCGACCTGGGTCACGGAAAGGTGGATGCTCTTGTCCGGGGCCGACTGCGCCATCAGCGCCCAGGCTTCGACCTGCGACTGCAATGCGGCCAGCGGCGTGCGCAACTGGTGCGCCGCATCGGCGATGAAGCGCTGCTGGGCATCGCTTTCCTCGTTCGCACGCGCGAACAGGCGGTTCAGCGCCTCGGCCATGACCTGCACGTCCGCCGGTGTGTGCGGGGCAATCGGGATGGGCCGCAGGTCCTTGGGCGAGCGGGCCTGCACCGTCTGCGCCAGCAGCACCCAGGGCATCAGGGCCTTGCGCGCTGCCATGTGGGCCATCACGCCCAGCAACAGCAGCATCAGCAAGGCCGGCAGGACCGCCAGCCCGATCTCGGCCAGATCGGGCGACTGCTCCGGCGACCGGGCAATCTGCGCCGCCACGCTGTAGCCCAGCCACACGGCCGCCAGCACCAGCCCCAGCACCGGCAACAACATGGGCAGAAGCAATGCCAACAAACGCTTGTGGACCGGCAAAGACATGGTCTTCTCAAAAAAGTGAGCGCGTTGCGCAGCGATGCTGCGCACTTCTCACTACAAACTATCGGTATTGCTGAATGTAGCTGCGCAGCAAGCTATCAAAAATCAAGCAGCTTCGGTTTACTGCGTCTGCACATCCAGCCGGTAGCCAAAGCCGCGGATGGAGCGCAACGCCACCCCGTAGGGCTCCAGCTTGGCACGCAGGCGCGAGACATAGACCTCGACCGCATTCGGTGTGATCTCCTTGTCCCAGCCGGTCAAGGCCTGCAGCAGCTTGTCCTTGCTGGCCGGCTTGGGCGCATGGATCAGCAGGTACTCCAGCACCGTCCATTCGCGCGGTCCCAGGTCGATGGAATGCAGCTCCCCCTCGCCGTCGAGCCCGCCCAGCCGGGCCCCGGCACTGCGCGCCGCCGTGTCCAGCACCAGCGGCCCAAAGCTCAGCACGGCGGAGTTCGCCGCCTGCGAGCGGCGCAACAAGGCGCGCAGCCGCGCCAGCAGCTCGGGCAGCTCATAGGGCTTGACCATGTAGTCGTCCGCTCCCAGGTCCAGGCCGCGCACCCGGTCGTGCAAGGCATCGCGCGCCGTCAGCATCAGCACCGGCATGCCAGTGCAGGCCATGCCTTTGGCACGCATGCGGTGCAGCAACTCCAGCCCATCCATGCCAGGCAGTCCGATGTCCAGGATGGCGATATCGAACGACTCGTGCTCCAGCACGTCCATCGCACGCTCGGCGCTGCTGACCCAATCCACCGCATAGCCCGCATCGGTCAGGCCCAGCTTGATCCCGCTGGCCACCATCAAATCGTCTTCCACCAACAACAACCGCATCAGATGTCCCCTTTGTGTGCGCTTCTTGGTCTGCAGAGCGCTCCATGGCTTGCGGTGGAGCGACGCCTCGCCCCCGCTCCACCGGTCTATGCTGAAATATTAGAAGCTTTTCCGAGCCCCCCTCGGCATGCGCTCCCTCCGTTCGCCCATAAAAAAACGCCGAGACTGTCAACAATCTCGGCGTTGGGGTGTCGCGCGGTCAGTGGCTGCGGATCATGGTGCCATAGGCTTGGTCCGTCAGGATCTCCAGCAGCATGGCATGCGGCACACGGCCGTCGATGATGTGCACGGCGTTCACGCCCGCCTTGGCGGCATCCAGCGCACCGCTGATCTTGGGCAGCATGCCGCCCGAGATGGTGCCGTCGGCAAACAGCCCGTCGATCTCACGTGCGGTCAGATCGGTCAGCAGGTTGCCGCCCTTGTCCAGCACACCGGGGGTGTTGGTCAGCAGCACCAGCTTTTCGGCCTGCAGCACCGTCGCCAGCTTGCTGGCCACCACGTCGGCATTGATGTTGTAGCTCTCGTTCTCTTCGCCAAATCCGATGGGGCTGATCACGGGAATGAAGGCATCGTCCTGTAGCGCGCGCACCACGCTGGGGTCGATCGCCACGATATCGCCCACCTGCCCCACATCGTGCTCGATCGAAGGGTCTTTGTTGTCGAGCATCTTCAGCTTCTTGGCACGGATCAGACCCCCGTCACGCC
This sequence comes from Comamonas sp. GCA5, assembly GCF_036541385.1. Lineage (NCBI taxonomy): Bacteria > Pseudomonadati > Pseudomonadota > Betaproteobacteria > Burkholderiales > Comamonadaceae > Comamonas > Comamonas sp. GCA5. Next base: position 31,431 of record NZ_JAZHFR010000014.1, read on the forward strand.
CGGTTAGGCCCACGGCCTTGCCACCCGCCTGGTGGATCAGACCCACGATGTCCTGCTGCACCTCGCCGGCCAGCACCCACTCCACCACTTCCATGGTCTCCGCGTCGGTCACGCGCATGCCCTGGATGAACTCGCCCTTCTTGCCCAATCGGTTCAATGCGGTCTCAATCTGCGGCCCCCCGCCATGCACCACCACCGGGTTGATCCCCACCAACTTCAAGAGCACCACGTCTTCCGCAAAGTCCGCCTGCAGCGCAGGATCGGTCATGGCGTTGCCGCCATACTTGATGACCATGGTCTTGCCATGGAACTTGCGGATGTAGGGCAGCGCCTGGGCGAGGATTTCGGCTTTGTCGCGGGGGGCGATGTGGGTGATGGTGGTCATGAATTCAATCCCTCAGTCACATGGGACAATAGGTAGCAAAATAAAGCCCTGCATTGTGCCGCAACTAGATTGCAACAGACAGGGCGCCAGCGCATCTCAAGGTATTGGACCCATACAAGCTCTTCGCTTGAAGCCCCATGCAGCCACACCATTACATTCCCCTGGAGCTATTGCGCTTTGACGCTTTGGTCGCAGGCTTGGCATCTTTTCTCACCTGTATCCTTCTGGTGCTGACCAAGTCATGGCACGGCAGCCTGTCAATGGACAGCACCACGGGCGTGCAAAAGTTTCACACCCACCCCACGCCACGCATCGGCGGCATTGCCCTGGCCATCGGCGTGCTGGCGGGGTATGCCGCATCCAGTCCAGAAGCCATCGCCGCAGAAAAACGCGCCATCCTCAGCGCCATTCTGATGGCCGGAATGCCCGCCTTCATCTTCGGCCTACTGGAAGATGTCACCAAAAAGGTCTCGGTCAAAACCCGACTGTTGGCCACCATGGCATCCGGCGTGCTGGGCTGGGGCATCACCGGCGTCTCACTCACCCGTGTCGATATCCCGGGCGTGGACTGGTTACTTGGATTCACCTTCATCTCCGTCATATTCACCGCATTTGCAGTCGGTGGCGTGGCGAATGCCATCAATATCATTGATGGATTCAACGGATTGACGGCGGGCGTCGCCCTGCTCATGCTGGCCGCTTTTGGCCTGATCGCACGACAAGTGGGCGATATACCGCTGGCCTTCACCTGTCTGATTATTGCAGGCGCAGTATTAGGATTTTTTCTGGTGAACTGGCCCTTCGGAAAAATATTTCTAGGCGATGGTGGAGCATATTTTCTAGGCTTCACCCTTGCCTGGATTGCAATTTTGCTGCCAGAGCGCAACCCCCAGGTTTCGCCTTGGGCCAGCTTGCTGGTGTGCTCTTATCCGATTATTGAAGTGTTGTTCAGCATTTATCGCCGCAAATTTTTGAGCGACAAGTGCGATGCCACACAACCCGATGCCCAGCACCTGCACAACCTGGCCAACAAACGCTGGACAAAGAAGCTATTCCCCAATGCTTCAAAGACGACCCAGAACGGAATGACATCGCCATTTTTGTGGTTGTATGCCGCCCTACCCTGCACCGCCGCCGTATTTTTTTACCCGAAAACCTTGGAATGCATGCTGACAATATTGGCAAGCTCTTTGATTTATCTATTCGTGTACAACAAACTGTCACTCCTGAAGTGGAGTTCTAGCAAATGAACGCCATTCAACTCCCAAAAATAGCCGTTCTACTGGCAGCCTACAATGGCGAAAAATATATAGAACAACAAATCGCCAGCATTCTTTCTCAAGAGTGTGTGCACGTAGATATATTTATCAGTCTTGATAAATCTACAGACAAAACGATTGACATACTCAAGGCCATTCAAAAAAAACATCACGACTGACAATATTTAGCCATGATATTTGCTTTGGTTCCGCTGGAAAAAATTTCTACCACCTGCTCGAAAATTTTAATGAGAAAAATTACGATTTTGTAGCACTGGCCGATCAGGATGATTTATGGCATGCGGAAAAATTAAATCGTGCTGCCACCATTTTAATGCAGCAGCAAGCAGATGGCTACTCCTCGGACATCACAGCATATTGGCCGCAAACACAAAATCGTGCATATATTAAAAAGTCACAACCACAAAGAAAATACGATTATCTTTTTGAATCTGCTGGCCCGGGCTGCACCTATGTACTAACATCAGAATTTTTTGAAGAAATTCAAAAATTCATCGTCCAGAAACGGAATGAAATCAACGCCATCGAAGCCCATGACTGGCTGATTTATGCTTATGCGAGAACACATCAAAAAAAATGGATCATCGATCACCAAAGCCATATGCTCTACACCCAGCATACTGCCAATGTCGTTGGCGCCAACAAAGGATTAACAGCAAAAATAAGAAGATTTCATAAAATTGCGAATGGTGAATGGATCACCCAAGTACAACGTATTTACAACGCCACCAAAAACGAAAAATCAGAATTTCTTAAAAACATTCTTAATCAAGAAAATATTGATTATTTTATATTAAGCAAGCACAGTCGAGAATTGAGAAGGAAGTATACCGAATCTTTGTTTTTAAAATTTCTTTTCTTTTATTTTTACTTATTCAAAAAATGAAAATCAAATCTGCCGATGTCAGCGTAATCATACCATTCTTTAACGACTGGGCAACCATCGACCGCTGCTTGGAATCGATCAACCAGCAAACCTTCCCAGTCAAACAAATCATTATTATTGATGATTGCAGTGAAGAACCGCTCTCCACCGCATATATCACAGCACATCACCGACACATAGCAAAAATCACCACAATTATAAAAAATAAAACCAACCAAGGAGCATCACACAGCAGAAACAAAGGCATCGCTGCAGCAACTTCAAGATATATAGCCTTTCTTGATGCAGATGACCAATGGCATCCTCAAAAAATCGAAATTCAGTATCGTGAAATGGAGTGTAAAAATTTAAAATTCAGCTATCACTCTTATTCAGCAAACAATAAAATGAATATTAACCCTCAAGAAATATCTCATAACCTCACAAAAAAAATCAACCCAATAAGATTTATTTTTGGCAATTTTATTTGCACCCCTACAGTCATGGTAGACCGAGAAACTTTTATCAACTTTGATGAACGCCTTCAAAGAATGGAGGATTATAAATGCTGGATAGAAAACAATCTAATCCATGATATTCACCATATAAAATCCACACTTTGTTTTGGATTCAAAAAGCCTATCGGAGACTCTGGACTCTCTGGCTCCATAAAAAAAATGCACAACGACTGCAAGAATGCTTTGAATATACTTTATAAAGAGAAAAAATATCATATGTATTTTATAAAATTTCTTCGCTTATCGAAGAAATTAAATACTTATTAAGAAATTTAAAACATTAAACAAATTACCCTTGGAATTAAATTGTATGATATTAATTTTTCTTGGGAAATTACTTAATAAGTAGAAAAAAATTTTTGTTATCACAACAACACCAAAAAATAAATACATTGATGGCCTTACTATTCTGTAAAACATCCTATCAAATAACTCAGAATTTCGTAATGTTTCCTTATCAACAAAGCATCCCAACCTTGCAAAGCATCGAATTTTTTCGGAAAATGCCGAATTTTCTTGCTTCATTCTATGTTTATCATACCAACCTAAATGCTTAGCCTCCAACCTTGAATTTGTCCGACAAGTATAATAAAAAGGTTTTGCTAAACTAGCATGTCCTATTGAGAATTTAAATTCTTTCCCTATAAAAAAATCATTCCTGTAGATTGCTAGCGTTGTGTCAACAGGAGCCACATAATTTCCAGAAATTTTTGAATTAGATTCAAATCTTTTTCTCTGCGCAACAATTACCTCTTTATTCCAAAAATCAATATCATCGACTTTTAGTGACATTCCTAGCTTTCCGATGCAAACGTTATTATCCATGATGTCAACCATCTGCCTCAACCAACAACCATGATGATCTATGGGTGGAACTAAAATATCTGCATCAGAAAAAATATAATATAGAGAATTTTTAGGCCAAAATTTACTCTTTAAAGCCAAATTAAACCCCAAAATCCAGTTATTTTTATTGGATTCAATTAATACTAAATTCATTTTTTTAAAATTTCAATATTTTCCTCTTTATTTTTTACTGAAGAATTATTATCAACAACAAACAATTTATATGGGGTTTTGTATTTTTAAAAATTGAATCAATCATAAGAAATAAATTATCAAACTCATTTCTATGCATAATAACAATAGGTATCATTGCCATCCCCAAAAAAGACCCACAATCAAAGAAGCAAGTCCAACTCCGCAAAATCTGCCAAATAAATAACTATTCATGTACAAGTACAAATCACCTTTGTCCATAGATTTATATAGCAAAGGATCTAGTAAAAACAACAATACAACTCCAGCAAAAGCATTAATAAACTGACCGATACTTGCCATCGTCATTCTAAGATCATAAAATATAGAAGCTGCTAAAAATGGGAACACATACCCAAAAGATAAAACTAAAGTAGCGACAAAAGATGAAAAAAATACTTGTTTTGACCAAACTTGTGTTTTAATTTTTTCTTCTACCGTTTTCTTCAAAAGTCTTATTATTATTTTTTGTATATGAATTCTGAATTTCACAATGAATAGCTGTATAAATGCTGCAAAAAATAAACTTAGAAATGCTACTCTATAAATTAATTCATTATGATTAAATTTATCGACCAAGTAAGAAGATCCTACTGAAAAAAATACAAAAAACATTCTCCCCATGTAAAGATAAATATTAGTTAATGCAACCAATCTTCCTACCTCCTCCCGACAACCAACAGATTTAATGAGCCAAGAGGATGTCTCAATGACATAAAAAATAGCTAGTGCAAAACACAAAAAAAATATTATATATTCAACATTCATATATCTAAATATTTTTAGAATCTTTAAACAAATTCGCCTGTATAAAATAAAAGGCGGTTTCAACTCCGAAGTGCAATGCCTGAACTCCAGGTAAGTTGCACAGATGACCGCCCGATACACGCACTTGCAGCCAGAAGATCGCCTGACGCTGGCGTCGCTGCACCAACAAGGCTTCAGTCAGCGCGCGATGGCGCGGCTGCTCGGGCGCATCCCCAGCACCATTGGCCGCGAACTCAAGCGTAACCGCAGCAGCGACGGCTATGCCTTCAGGCCGGCGCAGGCTGCGTGCGAAGCGCAACGCCAGGCGGCGCGGCCACTTGCAAAGCTGCATACCGAGGGCGCGCTGTGGCGCGTTGTATGCGATCTGCTGCTGTGGCGTTGGTCGCCGCAGCAAATTGCCCGCACACTGCGGCGTATGCATCCCGATGCCCTCCGCTGGCACGTGTCCCACGAGACCATCTACAACGCCATTTATGCCTATCCGCGAGGCGAGCTCAAGAAGCAGTTGATTGCCCTGCTGCGCCAGGGGCGCAGCGGCCGCAGACCCCGCTCGGCGGGCCAGGACAGGCGAGGACAAATTCCCGAGATGGTCAGCATCCATGTGCGACCACCCGAGGTTCATGACCGACTGATGCCGGGGCATTGGGAGGGGGATCTGATCAAGGGCGCAGGCAACAAGTCCGCAGTGGGAGTTCTTGTCGAGCGCAGCAGCCGGCTGGTGCTGCTGTGCAAGATGCCTGATGCCACAGCCGAATCGGCTCTTGCGGCCTTCACCGCCAAGCTCAACCAGGTGAGCGCTCCCATGCGCCAGACGCTCACCTATGACCAGGGCAAGGAGATGGCCTGTCACAGGGAGTTGGCAAAGGCCACGAACATGCGTGTGTACTTCTGCGACCCGCACAGCCCCTGGCAGCGTGCAAGCTGCGAGAACACCAACGGGCTGCTGCGTCAGTTCTTGCCCAAGGGCACCGATCTGAGTGTCCATGAGCAGGATGCGCTGGACGCCATCGCCGATCTGCTGAACAACCGGCCCAGGCAGACATTGGATTGGCGATATCCCTATCAGGCGTTTGCGCAGTTCATGCAAGCCATCGCCCAGAGTAAGCACGCTACCATTCATTGAATATCAACCAGCGGCGTTGCACTTCGTAGTTGAAACCGCCAAATAATAGATTAGTTTGAGTGCGCGACACATACGAAGAACTGCTAACACAATCCAACATTGCGATTAAGACGAAATCCTAGGCAGTATTTCAGTACGACAAGGCAATGACGTGTCAATGGTTGCGTTAGAAGTTCTAACGTTAATTCTTTGGCGTGCCCTCCAAAACAAGAAGCATTGATCAGCTCACGCCGCCAACTTCGCCAAATCCGCCACGCGGTTCATCGCCGCATGCAGGGTGGCCAGCAGACCCAACCGATTGGCTTTGAGCGCTGGATCTTCAGCATTCACCATGACGTGCTCGAAGAAGGCATCCACGGGGGTGCGCAGGGCCGCCAGGGCTTGCAGGTTGGCGGTGTAGTCACCGGCTACCAGCAGTTGCTCGGCCTTGGGGGCCACGGTCTGCAGGGCGGCGAACAAGTCCTTTTCGGCCTGCTCCGCCAGCAAGGCTGCGTTCACCTGGGCGTGCACTGCGGTTTCGGCCTTCTTCAGGATGTTGCCCACCCGCTTGTTGGCGGCGGCCAGGGCGGGGGCTTCGGGCAGGGCGGCGAAGGCACGCACGGCTTCCAGGCGTTTTTGCACGTCGGACAGGCGCTGTGGGCGCAGGGCCAGCACGGCGTCGATCTCCTGGGCGCTGAAGCCTTGTTCGCGCAGGCTGACCGCCAAACGGTCGTAGAAGAATTCCTGCAGCTGGGCGGTCGCATCGGTGATCTTGTCGCCGAAAGCCGGCAGGGTGCTGGCCAGCAAGGTGTCTAGGTCCAGCGCCAGGTCCTTTTCGACCAGCATGCGGATCACGCCCAGGGCGTGGCGGCGCAGGGCAAACGGGTCGCGGTCGCCGGTGGGCAGGTTGCCGATGCCGAACATGCCGACCAGGGTTTCCAGCTTGTCGGCCAGGGCCACGACCACGCCGACATCTCCGCGCGGCAGTTCGTCGCCGGCGAAGCGGGGCTTGTAGTGGTCTTCGATGGCATCGGCCACGGCGGCATCCAGGCCGTCGTTCTGGGCGTAGTAGCGGCCCATGGTGCCTTGCAGCTCGGGGAATTCACCGACCATGTCGGTGATCAGGTCGGTCTTGGCCAGCATGGCGGCCAGATCGGCCTGCTGCGCCAGGGCGGTGTTGCCCAGTTGCTGGGCGATGCCCTTGGCGATGGCGCGCACGCGGTCCACGCGCTCACCCTGGGTGCCCAGCTTGTTGTGGTAGACCACCTTGCCCAGGGCTTCGACGCGGCTGGCCAAGGTTTTCTTGCGGTCCTGGTCGAAGAAGAACTTGGCGTCGGCCAGGCGGGGGCGCACCACGCGTTCATTGCCGCCGATGACAGCGCTGGCATCCTGGGGCGTGATGTTGCTGACGATCAGGAACTGGTGGGTCAGCTTGCCCTGGGTGTCCAGCAGCGGGAAATACTTCTGGTTGGCCTTCATGGTCAGGATCAGGCATTCCTGCGGCACGGCCAGGAATTCCTTCTCGAATTCGCAGACCAGCACGTTGGGGCGCTCGACCAGGGCCGTCACCTCGTCCAGCAGGGCCTCGTCGTCGATGGGGCGCACGCCACCGCCCACGCGGTCGGCCGCGGCCTGCAGCTGGCGCACGATCTCGGCACGGCGTTCGGCGAAGCTGGCGATCACGGCGCCCTCTTCGCGCAGTTGCTCGGCATAGCTGTCGGCATCGCGGATGACCACGGGGTCCACCTTGGCTTCAAAGCGGTGGCCGTGGGTGGCGGTGCCGGCGCTCAGGCCCAGGGCCTTCACCCCGATCAGCACCTGCGTGCCATGCAGGGCCACCAGGCCGTGCGCGGGGCGCACGAAGTTGACGCTGGTCCAGCCGTCCTGCAGCTGGTAACGCATGACCTTGGGGATGGGCAGCTTGGCGATGGTGTCGTCCAGGGCTTTTTGCAGACCATCGGTCAGCACCACGCCCTTGACGGTGGAGGCGTAGAACAGGGCTTCGGCCTTGCCCTCGCCCTGGCGCTGCAGGCCGGCGACGGCGGAGGCATCGGCGCCCAGGGCCGCCAGCTTCTTGAGCAGCGCGGGCGTGGGCTGGCCTGCGGCGTCCAGGCCCACGGCCACGGGCATCAGCTTTTGCGACACGGCCTTGTCTTCGGCCTGGGGCAGCACTTCGGTGATGTGGGCGGCCAGGCGGCGGGGCGAGGCGTAGGCGGTCAGGCGCGATTCGCTGGAGGCCAGCAGGCCCTGGGCCTTGAGTTGCTCGAACAGCACGGCGCCAAAGGCCTCGCCCAGCTTTTGCAGGGCCTTGGGGGGCAGCTCTTCGACAAACAGTTCAACAAGCAGATTGGATGCGTTCATGGTGTTTTGATAGCTGCCAGCGCTTACTGGATAAGGGCTAACAGCCAATTAATGCGTTAATCGATGGACACGGGGCGCACGACGCGCTCAGGCGGCCTTCTTGGCTTGCTGCTCGGCGGCCTTAGCCAGCTCGGCCAGCACTTCCTCGGCATAGGCCTTGGGGGCCATGGGGAAGCCCAGGCGCGCACGGCTGTCCAGGTAGCTCTTGCCCACGGCACGCGCCAGGTTGCGGATGCGGCCGATGTAGGCGGCACGTTCGGTCACCGAGATGGCGCCGCGCGCGTCCAGCAGGTTGAAGGTGTGGGCAGCCTTGAGGACTTGCTCATACGCAGGCAGCGCCAGTTGCGCGTCGATCAGCTGGTTGGCCGTGCCTTCGTGGGCCGCAAAGGCGCTGAACAGGAACTCGGCATTCGAATGCTCGAAGTTGTAGGTGGACTGCTCCACCTCGTTCTGGTGGAACACGTCACCGTAGCTCAGGCCGTCGGTGTAGACCAGGTCGTACACCGATTCCTTGCCCTGCAGGTACATGGCCAGGCGCTCCAGGCCGTAGGTGATCTCGCCCGTGGCGGGCTTGCAGTCGATGCCAGCGACCTGCTGGAAGTAGGTGAACTGGGTCACTTCCATGCCATTGAGCCAGACTTCCCAGCCCAGGCCCCAGGCGCCCAGCGTGGGGTTTTCCCAGTCGTCTTCGACGAAGCGGATGTCGTTCTTCTTCAGATCGAACCCCAGGGCTTCGAGCGAGCCCAAGTACAGCTCCAGGATGTTGTCGGGCGCGGGCTTGAGGACCACCTGGAACTGGTAGTAGTGCTGCAGGCGGTTGGGGTTCTCGCCGTAGCGGCCGTCCTTGGGGCGGCGGCTGGGCTGCACGTAGGCGGCCTTCCAGGGCTCGGGGCCGATGGCGCGCAGGAAGGTGGCGGTGTGCGACGTGCCGGCGCCGACTTCCATGTCATAGGGCTGGAGCAGTGCGCAGCCGTGTTCGGCCCAGTAGGACTGCAGTTTCAGAATGATTTGTTGGAAGGTCAGCATGACTTCAGAAGGTGTCTTGGTGCGCGGCGCGGGCGCGTTGGGGTCGGTGTGGATGCGCTCGGCCAACGGGCACGCGGGGTGCCGCGCACGGGCGCGCAAAACAGCGATTTTAGGCCCGCGGGCCGGGGTTTGACGCAGCCGGCCTCGGCGGTGCAGCGCCCGGCAGGCCGGCTTGCATCAAAAAGTGAGCTGATAGCGCTTGTTTTTCGAAGGTTTTCAATCGAAATGACTTCAAAACACGCGGCAGACGTACGCAAACAGCTACATTTTTTGAAAACGCCCCCGCCAGGGGCGGTGTATCCGGCCCCTACAATGTTTTCCATCTTTTTCCTGTAACCCTGCGGGCGAGGCGTGGCATGAACCTGTTCAACATCATCAAGAACCAACTGATCGAGGTCATCGAATGGACCGATGACTCGCGCGACACGCTCTCCTACCGCTGGCCGGACGACGACAAGGAAATCAAGAACGGCGCCCAGCTGATCGTGCGCGAATCGCAGCAGGTGCAGTTCGTGGCCGCCGGCCAGTACGCCGACCTGTTCGGCCCCGGCAAGCACACGCTGAGCACCGAGAACGTGCCCGTGCTGTCCACCATCCTGGGCTGGAAGTACGGTTTCCAGTCGCCCTTCAAGTGCGACGTCTACTACATCAACACGCGCCTGTTCACGGGCAACAAGTGGGGCACCTCCAACCCCGTGCTGATGCGCGACAAGGACTTTGGCGTGGTGCGCATCCGCGCTTTCGGCACCTACGACTTCCGCATCGTGCAGCCCGCGCTGTTCCTCAAGGAAGTGGCGGGCACAGACCAGAACTTCCGCATCGACGAGTTTGCCGACACCATGCGCTCGCGCATCGTCAGCGTCTTCACCGAGGCCCTGGCCAAGGCCCAGGTGCCGGTGCTGGACGTGGCCACGCGCTATGGCGACCTGGGCCAGGCGCTGGTGCAGATCATCAACCCGGCGATGGTCGAGAAGTACGGCATCGAGGTGACCAGCTTTGTGCTGGAGAACGTCTCCGTGCCGCCCGAGGTGGAACAGGCCATCGACAAACGCTCCAGCATGGGCGCCATCGGCAACCTCAACGACTATGTGAAGTACCAGATGGGCCAGGCCATGGCCAGCGGCGGCGAAGGCGCGGCAGCAGCCACCATGCCGGCCACCATGGCCATGGGCTTTGGCATGGCCCAGGAGATGATGAAACAGATGCAGCAGCCCGCGACGGCTGCCGGCCAGCCGGCCTTGGGGGCACAGGGGGCGCACGATGCCTTCTCGCCCGCCGCGGCCCAGGCCGCCCAAGCTGCCCAGGCCATGCCAGCCGGTGCTGCCCCGGCGTTGCAGGTCTACACGCCAGAGCAGGCCGCCCAACTGCTGGGCGTGGACGTGGCCGACGTGCTGGCCGAGCTGGAGGCCGGCCACCTCAAGGGCCGCAAGATCGGCGCCAACTGGCGCATTGCGCAGGCCGCCCTGGACGAATTCCTCCAGGGCTGAGCCCACCCTGCACCGCACTGCCGCTGCGCGGCGTTCCTATCGTGAACCGCAGCGTGGCGGCCCGCCCTGCGCGGTGCCCCCGCTGTTTTCCGCGCCCTGTGGCCATCCTGCCGTGACCGATACCCCCGCCTCTGCCTACACTGCAGCCCCTGATGCGGCCCCGCCCTCCATGGTGGGCAAGCACCCCTGCCCGGAGTGCGGCGCCAACCTGGAATGGAATGCCCGCGCGCAATCGCTGAAATGCCCGTATTGCGGCACCGTGGTGCCGTGGAGCGAGGAGCTGCGCGAGGAGCTGGGCCAGACCGTGGTCGAACAGGACCTGGCCGAGGCCCTGCGCAACCCGCAGAACGGGCGCGGCTGGGGGCCGCAGCGCTACGAAGTGCAATGCCAGAATTGCCGTGCGATTTCAGTCTTCGTCGACGGGCGCGTGGCCCAGCGCTGCGACTTCTGCGGATCACCATCCATCGTCGCGCACGAAGAACGCAGCGACGCCATCACGCCGCAAAGCATCCTGCCCTTCAAGGTCAGCGACGGCCAGATCCGTGACCGCATCCGCCAGTGGTACGGCAGCCGCTGGTTTGCGCCCAACAAGCTCAAGCACGCCGCGCTGACGGACACGCTGCACGGCGTCTACCTGCCCTACTGGACGTTTGACGCCCACGTCAGCGCCCGCTGGCAGGCCGAGGCCGGCTATTACTACTACACCACCGAGACCTACCGCGACGCAAGCGGCAACACGCAGACGCGCGAGGTGCGCCATGTGCGCTGGGAATCGGCCTCCGGCAGCCTGCGCCACTTCTTCGACGATGCCCTGGTGCCAGGCACCGTGGGCGTGCACACCGAACTGCTGCGCCAGGTCGAGCCCTTTCCCACCACCACGGACCTGCAGCCCTACACCCCCGAATTCGTGCGCGGCTGGACGGTGGAACGCTACCAGGTGGACCTGCGCAAGGCCGCCCAGCGCAACGAGCAGGACATGGACGCCGAGGTGCGCGCCCTGTGCGCACGCCAGATCCCTGGCGACACCTACCGCAACCTGCAGGTGCAACGCACGTACAGCGGCCGCACCTTCAAGCACGTGCTGGTGCCGGTGTGGCTGGTGGGCTACACCTACGGCAGCCAGAACTACCAGATCGTGGCGAATGGCTACACCGGTGCGATCGCCGGCGAGCGGCCCTACAGCTGGGTGAAGATCGCCCTGGCCGTGGTGGCCGCCCTGATCGTCGCCATGCTGGTGTGGAGCGTGGCCCAGAACGCCTGACGGCGTGGCACCCCCGCCGTCGCCCCGCACAGCCCAAAGGCTGCCACGGCAGCCCTGGAAGGAGTGGTGGCCCAGCGGCACGAGGACGCACCACGTCGCCCGAGGCGCGTGTGCGCCGCGCTGGATGCCTCTTACAGCGTGAACACCTCGGCCTGCCGCAAGGCCGGCTGCTGCCGGTCCTTGTCCGACAGCACAAAGTCCATGCCCAGGTTCGGCCAGGCAATGTCCAGGTCCGGGTCGTTCCAGGCGATGCCCCGGTCAGCCTGCGGTGCGTAGTAGTTCGTGGTCTTGTACAGGAAATCCGCGCTCTCGCTGAGCACCACGAAGCCGTGCGCAAAGCCCGGCGGAATCCAGAACTGCTTGTGGCTGTATTCGGTGAGCTCTTCACCCACCCACTGACCGAAGGTGGGCGAACCCTGGCGAATGTCCACCGCCACGTCCCAGACCGCACCACGCACCACGCGCACCAGCTTGCCCTGGGCGTGCGGCGGCAACTGGTAGTGCAGGCCGCGCAGCACACCCTGGCTGGAGCGGCTGTGGTTGTCCTGCACGAACGTGAACGCCGTGCCCGTGGCGGCATTGAACGCCGCCTGGTTGAAGCTTTCGTAGAAGAAGCCGCGGGCATCCCCGAAGACCTTGGGTTCCACCACCATGACGTCGGGAATGCGGGTGGGCGTGGCCTTCATCGCATGCTGCCTTTCAGGCATTGCACCAGGTACTTGCCATAGCCGTTCTTCAGCAGCGGCTGGGCCAGCTGCTCCAGCTGGGCGGCATCGATCCAACCGCTGCGAAACGCGATCTCCTCGGGGCAGGCCACCTTCAGGCCCTGGCGCTGCTCCAGCGTGGCGATGAACTGCCCCGCTTCCAGCAGGCTGTCGTGCGTGCCGGTGTCCAGCCAGGCATAGCCACGCCCCATGAGCTGCACATTCAGCTGGCCTTGCTGCAGGTACAGCGTGTTCAGGTCGGTGATCTCCAGCTCGCCGCGCGCGGAGGGCTTGAGGGACTTGGCCAGCTCCACCACCTGCGCGTCATAGAAGTACAGGCCGGTCACCGCGTAGTTGGACTTGGGCACCTTCGGTTTTTCCTCCAGCGACAGCACGCGGCCCTGGGCATCGAACTCGGCCACGCCGTAGCGCTCGGGGTCCTGCACGTGGTAGGCAAACACGGTCGAGCCGGTCTGCTGCGCATCCGCATCCCGCAGCAACTTCTGGAAGTCGTGGCCATAGAAGATGTTGTCGCCCAGCACCAGGGCGCTGGGTGCGCCATCCAGAAACTGCTCGCCAATCAGGAAGGCCTGGGCCAGCCCGTCCGGACTGGGTTGCACGGCGTACTGCAGGTTCAGGCCCCATTGGCTGCCGTCGCCCAGCAGCTGCGTGAAGCGCGGCGTGTCCTGAGGGGTGCTGATGATCAGGATGTCGCGGATGCCCGCCAGCATCAGGGTGCTCAGCGGGTAATAGATCATGGGCTTGTCATAGACCGGCAGCAGTTGCTTGCTGATGGCCAGCGTGGCCGGATGCAGGCGTGTGCCCGAGCCGCCCGCCAGAATGATGCCTTTGCGTGGTGTGGTCATGGTTCAAAAAATAAGGAGCTATCAGCGCTTGCTGGATCAGGGCTGGAGCCGGTTTTAACGGTTTACTACAAAATCTCGCGCAGCATGCGGGCCACGCCCTGCTGCCACGGCGGCAGGTACAGGCCCATCGTACGCTGCAGCTTATCGGACGACAGCCGCGAATTGGCCGGGCGCCGCACCGGTGTGGGAAAGGCGCTGGTCGGCACCGGCGCCACCTCGCGCACCGGCCAGTGCAGGTCCGGGCGCAGCTGCCGCGCCTGGTCAATGACCTCATCGGCGTAGGCATGCCAGGTGGTCGCGCCGCCGGCCACGCAGTGGTACAGGCCCTGGTCCTGGGGGTGGCGCTGCACATGGCGGATGGCATGCGCCGTCACATCGGCCAGCAGGTCTGCGCCCGTGGGGCCCCCCACTGGTCGTTGATGACCGTCAGCCGCTCGCGCTCCTGGGCCAGGCGCAGCATGGTCTTGGCAAAGTTGCCGCCGCGCGCGGCGTAGACCCAGCTGGTACGAAAGATCAGATGCCGACAGCCACTGGCTTGAATGGCCTGCTCGCCCTCCAGCTTGGTCTGGCCGTACACCGACAGTGGCGCCACCGGGGCCTGTTCGTCACGCGGCGCCGTGCCGCTGCCATCGAACACATAGTCGGTGCTGTAGTGCACCAGCAGGGCATCCAGGGCCCGTGCCTCGTGCGCCAGCACGCCCGGGGCCGCCGCGTTCAGCAGGCGGGCCAGTTCGGGTTCGCCTTCGGCGCGGTCCACGGCCGTGTGGGCCGCGGCATTGACTATGACGTCCGGGCGTACCGTGCGCACGGTCTGCGCCAGGGCCTGCAGCTGGCCGATGTCGCCGCACAGCGCGGTGCTGCGGCGGTCCAGGGCTACCACCTCGCCCAGCACCGCCAGGCTGCGCTGCAGCTCCCAGCCAACCTGGCCCGCGCAGCCCAGCAGCAGGATCTTCATGCCGGCTCCTGCGCGCTGTACTGCTGGTGCACCCAGTCGCGGTAGCTGCCGGACTGCACGTGGGCCACCCACTCGGGGTGGTCCAGGTACCACTGCACAGTCTTGCGGATGCCGGTGTCGAAGGTTTCGGCGGGCTTCCAGCCCAGCTCGCGTTCCAGCTTGCGCGCATCGATGGCATAGCGGCGATCGTGGCCAGGGCGGTCCTGCACAAAGCGGATCTGCTCGGCGTAGGACTGACCATCGGTGCGCGGGCGCAGCTCGTCCAGCAGGGCACACACGGTCTTCACGATGTCGATGTTGGCCTGCTCGTTCCAGCCCCCGACGTTGTAGGTGTCGCCCAGCCGGCCGGCTTCCAGCACGCGGCGGATGGCGCTGCAATGGTCGCGCACATACAGCCAGTCGCGGATCTGCTGGCCATCGCCATAGATGGGCAGGGGCTTGCCCGCCAGGGCATTCACGATCATCAGCGGGATGAGCTTTTCGGGGAAATGCAGCGGGCCGTAGTTGTTGCTGCAATTGGTGGTCAGCACCGGCAGGCCATAGGTGTGGTGCCAGGCGCGCACCAGGTGGTCGCTAGCCGCCTTGCTGGCCGAGTACGGGCTGTTGGGCTCGTAGTTGTGCGATTCGGTGAAGGCCGGGTCGGTGGCGCCCAGCGTGCCATAGACCTCGTCCGTGGACACGTGCAGAAAGCGGAAGGCCGACTTGGCGTCCGCCGGCAAACCGCTCCAATAGGCACGCACGGCCTCCAGCAGGCGGAAGGTGCCCACCACATTCGTCTGGATGAAATCTTCCGGGCCGTGGATGGAGCGGTCCACATGGCTTTCCGCCGCAAAGTTCAGCACGGCACGCGGCTGGTGCTGGGCCAGCAGCTGCGCGATCACGGCGCTGTCACCGATGTCGGCCTGGACGAAGCTGTGGCGCGCATCATCGCGCACCGACGCCAGGTTCTCCAGGTTGCCGGCATAGGTCAGCTTGTCGATGTTGACCACGGGCTCGCCCGTGGTGGCCAGCCAGTCGAGCACGAAGTTGGCGCCAATGAAGCCGGCGCCGCCGGTGACAAAAATCATGGATGAGGGTCCAGGGTTGCAAAAGACAGAGGCTGCATTATCGGACAGCCGCCATCCCCCTGGCGCTGCCGGCCTCAGCCCCAGCGCTGCTGCGCCATCACCAGCAGGCCTTCGAAGATCAGGTTGTCCACCAGCTCAAACGGGCGCGTCATGCTGGGCACCATCTTCCAGCCCGCACCACCGGCCATGATGCAGGCCGGCTCCATGCTGCAGTGCAGGTACAAGTGCTGGTAGGTGCGCTCCACCGCCCCGGCGATCGCATAGGTGCCGCCGCTGGTCAGCGCATCGCTGGTGTTCCTGGGAAACGGGGTGACCGATCCGGTCGGCACATGCAGGCCGGCGGTGCCGCTTTCCAGCGCGCGCAGCATGATGCCGTGGCCCGGCAGGATCAGCCCGCCCAGGAAGTGGCCCTGGGCATCCAGGGCATCCACCGTCACGGCCGTGCCCACCATGACCACGATCAGGGGCCGCTCATTGCCACGCTGCAGGATGTGGTGGCGCGCCCCGATCATGGCCACCCAGCGGTCGGCGCCCAGGCGCGAGGGATGGTCGTAGCCATTGGTCACGCCCGCCTCCTGCAGCGCCGGCACCACCCACCGCGGCTCCACCTCCCAGCCCAGCATCAGCTCCATCTGATCGTGCACCCGGCGGCGCGCAGTCTCGCCGGCCACCACGCAGCCCAGCATGCGCGTCGGCGGCGGCAGCTTGCTCCAGGGGCCTTCCGCCAGGCGCTCAATGTGCTCCAGAAACTCCGCGCCATGCGCCAGCAAGGCCGCGCCGTGACGGGGAGAGTCATACATCGCCCACTTCAAGCGGGTGTTGCCGATATCGATGGCCAAAAAAGTCATGGGCGGCATTATCAAGATTTTTGCCCGGCCACCTCTGTGCTTTTGGCGATTCAGCCCTTCACCCGCCCATGGCACGCCACAGATTGTCAAAAAATTCCACGTAGGAACGGTCTGACCCAGTCCCCCCGCACCTTGCCGCTACAGTGCCAGTTCCATCCCCACCCTTTTTCAGGAGTACACGCATGGGCCTGTTCAGTTTCATCAAGGAAGCCGGCGAAAAGCTGTTCGGCGGCAAGGATGCCCACGCCGCGCGCCCGACACCTCCCAGGAGGCGCTGAATGCCAAGGCGGCAGCGGCGATTGAAACCTACATCGGGGTGCAGAAGCTGGGCGTCAGCCAGCTCAAAGTGCACTACGACGGCAACCAGGGCAAGGTCACCGTGACCGGCGAGGCCCCCACCCAGGCCATCAAGGAAAAGGTCACCCTGTGCTGCGGCAACGTGGCCAGCGTGACCGCCGTGGACAACCAGATGACCGTGACCCAGCCGGAGCCCGAGGCCCAGTACCACGACGTGGTGCGCGGCGACACGCTGTCGGCGATTGCCAAGAAGTACTACGGCGATGCCAACAAGTATCCCGCCATCTTCGAGGCCAACAAGCCCATGCTGTCCCACCCGGACAAGATTTACCCGGGACAGAAGCTGCGCATTCCGGCGCTGTGACCGTCGGTACTCCCAGCAAAAAGGCGCTCTCGGGCGCCTTTTTGCATGCATGGGGTCATGCCATGACGTCCCAGAGACGTCCGCACAACGCGCTCGCAACGGGAAAGGGGCCGCCTTGCACGGCCGCTCATGCCCTGGTCACTGGCGCCAGGGCAGGCCCTGCTTGCGCCAGCCGCCGAGCTGGCCACGGTGGCCGTTGGCGTCGATGTCGCCCTCGAAACCCTCGAGGATGTTGTAGGCCTCGATGCCCAACTGCGCCGCCCGCGTGGCTGCGGCCACCGAGCGCACGCCGCTGCGGCACAGCAGCACGACCTTGCCGCCCGGCGGCACCGCCGCCTGCAACTGGGCGTCGAAATGTGGGTTGTTGGCCATGCCGGGCCATTGCTTCCACTCGACCGGCACGGCACCGGGCACCTGGCCCACCCAGGCCCGCTCGGCGTCCGTGCGCACATCCACCAGCACGGCCGAACCGGCCTGCACCCACTGCCAGGCCAGCGCTGCCGGAATATCGCCGGCATAGGCGGCAGCGGGAATCACGGTCAAATCTTGGGGTGTGGTCATGGCCATCCTTGGGGAAAAACTGCCCGCCAGTGTGGCACAGCGGGCATGGGCTGCCAATCCAGGCGCAGCAAAAAGCATAGCTGCTTGCGCCTACCCAACGATGACTTCAAATACAAATAGCTTTCAAAGCTTAGCCAACCGTGCGCCAAGCGCTCACTTTTTACAGATCCCACTCCGGAATCGGCTGCTGGCGCAGCTCGGCACGCAGGCGGGTGTAGTCCGGACACACCGTGGCCACCACCGCCCAGAAACGCGGGCTGTGGTCCATCACGCGCAGGTGGGACAGCTCGTGCACCACCACATAGTCCAGCACCGGCAGGCGAAAGTGCAGCAGGCGCCAGTTCAGCATGATGCCGCCGTCGTGCTTGGCACTGCCCCAGCGGGTGCGCGCATTCGTCAGCCGCAGGCTGCGCCATTGCACGCCCAAGTCCGGGGCGAAGCGCTGCAGACGCTGTGTCAACAGCAGGCGCGCATGGCGCAACCACCAGGCATGGACCTGGCCGCGCACGCTGGCGGGCAGCGCATCGACCGGCAGCGGCACGTGCAACACCCAGCGCCCCTCGCCCACGGCCAGCAGCTCACAGCCGCGCGCGGCTGCCGGGTGCAACTGCAAGGTCAGCAGCCCGCCCAGATACGGCAGCTGCGCGCCCTGGCCCCAGTCCACCTGCGGGGTCTGCTGCACGCGCAGGGCCGAGGCGGCCAGCTTGTCCAGCACCCACTGGGCCTTGTCCTGCAGGGCGGATTCGATCTGAGCCACGCTGACGCGCAAGGGCGCGCGGATGGTCAGGCCGCTGGCCCCCACCTCCAGCCCGATGCTGCGCCGACGGCTGCGCACCAGCAAATAAGCCACGCGGGCACCGCCCAGAGGGACGGTGTGCGTGGCTTGCGGGTGGGCGTATGCCGGAGCGTTCAAGTGGTGGGCGTGCTGGAGCTGTCGGGCAGTGCCGCAGGGTAGGCTGCGGGGTCCAGGCGGCGCATCTCGCCTTCGATCCAGGCCTGCACCTCTTCCATCAGCTCTTCGTGCTTGCGCCCCGCGCTGGGGATCATCGGGCCGATGGAGACATCCACCACGCCAGGGGTCTTGACGAAGGACTTGCGCGGCCAGCACTTGGCCGAGGTGACGGCAATCGGCACCACGGGCACACCGGTCATGATGGCCAGGCGCGTGGCGCCGGTCTTGTACTCGCCCACTTCGCCACGCGCCACGCGCGTGCCTTCGGGGAACATGATGACCCAGATGCCCTGGGCCAGCAGGCGCTTGCCCTGCTCCACCACCTTGTGGAAGGCGCGCGAGCCGTGCTTGCGGTCGATGTGGATCATGTCCAGGCTGCCGATGGACCAGCCGAAGAAGGGAATGCTCAGCAGCTCCTTCTTGAACACATAGGCCAAGGCGCGCGGCATGATGGCCGGCATCAGAAAGGTCTCGTAGGTGGACTGGTGCTTGCACAGCAGCACCACGCCCTGCTGCGGGTCGGTGGGCAGGTGCTCCATGCCCTGCACGCGGTACTTGACGCCGCAGAACCAGCCCGCGCTGTCCACGCTCAGCTTGAGCCAGGCGCGCGCAATCGTCCAGCGGGCCGCCGGCGAGCCGCCGCACACACGCACCAGCAAGATCAGCAGCGTGTAGGGGATGACGGTGATGCCCATCCACAGCATGTGGACCAGGGAGCGCAGAAATGACATGGGAACAATCCTAAAAATGCAAAGAGGCCGGCGTTGCCAAACGGTTGCAATCCGGTCTCATGCCACCTGCAAGGGGGGCGACGCCTGGGCATCCGGGGCCAGCGCATCCGCCACCGCGGCCCAGTCTGGGTAGCAGGCCACCGGCTGCGCCACGGGGGGGATAACAGTCTGGGCGGCATCGGTGCCCACCCACACCAGGCGGGCGCCCATCGCCTCGCCGGCTTCCAGGTGGACAGCGTCCTGGCCGATGACCCACACCTGGTGGGGTTCAGCCCCATAGCGGCTGGCGATCTGCTGCAGCAAACCGGGTGCCGGTTTGCGGCACTGGCAGGCTTCGTCGGGGGTGTGCGGGCAGAAGAACACAGCCTCGACCCGGGCACCCACCGCCGCCAGCTCGCGCTGCATGCGCAAATGCAGGGCGTTGAGTTCCGTCACATCGAAGCTCCCACGCCCCAGACCGGGCTGGTTGGTGGCCAGCGCCACGTGCCAGCCACCCCGGTTAAGCTGCGCAATCGCCTCCAGCACGCCGGGCTGGGGCTGCCAGTCCTTGAGAGGGACAAGTGCATCCTCGCCCTCGGCATGGAGGGTCCCGATCCGATCCAGGATGGCCAGCTTCATAGGTGTGAATCGCAGCAAACGTGAGAGAGGGCAACTGCCAGCGGCGCCACGGGCCACAGCTTGTGCCGCCCGTGCGCGCCGCTTCTATGATGGTGCAGCTTTAGGCCCCCGTCCAGCGACGCAGCACCAGGCTGGCATTGGTGCCGCCAAAGCCGAAGCTGTTGGACAACACCGTGGTCAGCTGCGCATCGCGCGTCTTCGTCACCAGCGGCATGGCGCCCAGGCTGTCATCGGGCGTGTCCACGTTGGCGGACCCGGCGATGAAGCCCTTGTTCAGCATGATCAGGCAGTAGATGGCTTCCTGCGCACCGGTCGCCCCCAGCGAATGGCCGGTCAGCGACTTGGTGGACGAGAAAGGTGGCACCTGGTCGCCAAACAGCACCTGCATCGCGCGCACTTCCTGCATGTCGCCCACCGGGGTCGAGGTGCCATGGGTGTTGATGTAGTCGATAGGACCATCCACAGTTTCCATGGCCTGCTTCATGCAGGCGATGGCGCCGTCGCCCGAAGGCGCCACCATGTCTTCGCCATCGCTGGTGGCGCCAAAGCCCACCACTTCGGCCAGGATGGTCGCACCGCGCGCCAGCGCATGCTCCAGGCTCTCCAGCACCACGGCACCGCCGCCGCCGGCGATCACAAAGCCATCGCGATGGGCGTCGTAGGCACGCGAGGCCTTCTCGGGCGTCTCGTTGTACTTGCTGGACATGGCGCCCATGCCGTCGAACAGCAGGGACATGCCCCAGGACAGCTCTTCACCGCCGCCGGCAAACATCACGTCCTGCATGCCCCAGGCGATCTGCTGGGCCGCGGCACCGATGCAGTGGGCCGAGGTGGAGCAGGCCGAGGTGATGGAGTAGTTGATGCCCTTGACCTTGAAGTTGGTCGCCAGACAGGCCGAGACCGTGGAACTCATGCAGCGCGTGACCTGGTACGGCCCCACGCGGCGGATGCCCTTCTCGCGCAGGGTATCGGCCGCCTCGATCTGGTTGGCCGGCGAACCGCCGCCCGAACCCATGATCAGACCAGTGCGCGGATGGCTAACCATCTCGGGCGTCAGGCCCGCCTGGGCAATCGCGTCTTCCAGAGCGATCTGGGCATAAGCTGCCGCATCGCCCATGAAACGCAGCTGCTTGCGGTCAATGCGCGCTTCGATGTCGATCTCGGGAATACCGGCAACCTGGCTGCGCATGCCCAGTTCGGTGAACTGTGGCATGGCCTTGATGCCAGAGCGACCTTCCCGCAGGGAGGTCTCTACGGTGGCCAGATCGTTACCAATGCACGAGACAATGCCCGCGCCCGTGATGACTACGCGCTTTTTCATGCCGCTGTCCCTTGGCCGTCGCCTTCACGCAGGAACAGCCCCACGCGCAGATCGTTGGCCACATAGATTTCCTGGCCGTCGGCCAGCAAACGTGCATCCCCAATCGCCATGTTCAGCTTGCGCTTGATCACGCGCTTGATGTCGATCTCGTAGCGCACCAGCTTCACATTCGGACCCACTTCGCCTGTGAACTTGACTTCGCCGGCACCCAGCGCGCGGCCACGGCCGGGCAGTTGCAGCCAGGTCAGGTAAAAGCCGATCAGCTGCCACATGGCATCGAGGCCCAGGCAGCCAGGCATGACGGGGTCGCCCTGGAAATGGCACTTGAAGAACCACAGATCGGGGTTCACGTCCAGCTCCGCCACGATCTTGCCCAGGCCGTGCGCGCCACCGTCGGTATCGATGTGCGTGATGCGGTCGAACATCAGCATCGGAGGCAGGGGCAAACGCCCGCTGTCGGGCTTGAACAACTTACCCTCACCGGAAGCGATCAGTTGTTCGTAGGAAAAAGAATCAGCCATTTGTCTAACTTGCTTGGCAGTGGCATTTGCCACTGCTTGGTTTCTCGTGTGTGTAATCGCAGGAGTTTATACATGCGCGGCGTACAGCCGCACATTATGGAAGTTCACAGGCCGTTTCTCGGCCGAAAGTCCCTGCAAACTCCGCACAACGTGTCAATCACACCCTGTTTGCTCAATTTTTTCTGCGCGGTCTGGCACCCCAGACCACCACCGCCATACAGCCCAGCCACAGCGGCCACAAACCCAGGCGCGAGACCCAGAAGGCAAACGGCGTCACGCCATCGCGCCCTTGCACCTCGGCGACCAGGACCCCCTGGGTGTGCGACGGTAGCGAAGCCGTGACCGCCCCCCGGTGATCGATCACCACGGTGGCCCCGGTATTGGTGGCACGCAGCATCGGACGCTCGAACTCCAGCGCCCGCATGCGGCTGATGTGCAAATGCTGCTCCACCGCAATGCTGTCGCCAAACCACGCAATATTGCTCACATTGACCAGCACGGTGGGGGCGGTCGCAGCCTGGCTGAAATGCGCCCCCAGTTCTTCACCAAACAGGTCTTCGTAGCAGATATTCGGGGCCCAGCGCTCGCCATGCCACGCCATCGGCGCCTGCCCGACGCTGCCGCGGGCAAAACTCCCCAGGGGGATGTCCATCATGCGGACGAACCACTGGAACAAGGGCGGCACGAACTCGCCAAAGGGCACCAAGTGGTGCTTATCGTACCGATATTCTGTCATTTCCCCCGGCACCCAACCCACCACCGCATTGCTATAGCCCTGCGTTTCACTCCCCAAGGGCATGCCGATCAGGGCGGCAGAAGGGCTGCCCGGCTCCCGGTAGGGGGCCGAGATGGCGGCCAGATAGTCCGCCGGCAATTGCTGGGGCAGTACAGGAATCGCCGTTTCGGGCGCCACCACCAGCGCTGCAGGTTTTTGCAGCAGTTGCAGCCCGTACCACTCCAAAGCCCGCGCAATGCCGCCACTCGGAATGAATTTTTCATCCTGCGGAATATTGCCCTGCAGCAAGGCCACCGACACCGGTGCGCGCCCCTGCACAGCCTGGGCCTGCTGCTGCACCCAGGCGGCAGCCGCCCACAGGCCCAGCGCCACTGCGCCCACGCCCAGCAACACCCGGGTGCGCTGCCACAGCGGTGCCACCTGGACCAGCGCCATCGCCAAGGCGGCAGCCACCGCACCGGTGCCGTAGACCCCCAGCCAGCGCGGCCAGACCGACAATGGGCCCTCGACATGGGCGTAGCCGCCCGCCCCCCAGGGGAAACCGGTCCACAAGGTGCCACGCGCCAGTTCTGCGATGGTCCAGCACGCAGCAAACAACAGCACGGCGCGCCATCCGGCACAGTCCGCGCGGCGCCAGATCCAGGCGGCCACGGCGTAGTAACTGCCCAGGAAGGCGGCCAACGCCAGGACGGCCAGCACCGCCAGGGGCGCCGGCAGGCCGCCATAGGTATGCATCGAAATGAACAGCCACCAGAAGGTGCCGCACAGCCAGGCGGTGGCAAACAGCCAGCCGCGCCATGCCGCCTGCCGGGCACTGGGCGCGCGCTGCACTCCCAGGCACAGCAGGCTGAGTGACAGGATTTGCAGCCACCACAGCGGTTGTCCGCTGCCAGGCCAGGCCAGGGCTGCTGCCTGCAGCCCACCGGCCAGCAGCACCCCGCACCACCACCCCCAGGCGGGTCGGGCAGGTGCCCTGAAAGAGAGCCCATGGGCCCGCGCCATCGTCATTCGCTCACACTTTCCGTCGTTCCATCGTCCCTGCGCCGCACCTGGAACCAGCGCACCGCGCCGCCCTTGGCGTGCAACACCACGAACTGCAGACCGGCCACCTCCCAGGACTCACCACGCTTGGGCAGGCGCCCCATGGCATGGCTCACCCAGCCACCAATCGTTTCGAAGTCTTCAGCCTGGGCCTCCTGGTCGAAGCGCACCCCAAAAGCATCGGCCAGCCGCTCCAGCGGGGTGTGCCCTGCCACGCGGTAGGTGTTGTCGGCCAGGGCGAAGATGTCACCGTGTTCTTCGGGGATGTCGAACTCGTCCTCGATCTCCCCGACGATTTCCTCCAGCACGTCCTCCATGGTCACCAGGCCCGACACCTTGCCGAACTCATCGACCAGGATGCTCATGTGGTTGCGGTTGGTGCGGAATTCGCGCAGCAGGTCGTACAGGCCCTTGGTCTCCGGCACGAAGATCGCCGGGCGCAACAGGGAGCGCAGATTCAAGGACGGCGAGCGCTGCAGCTTGAGGAGGTCCTTGGCCATCAGAATGCCGATGATGTTGTTCCGCTCCCCCTCGTAGACCGGGAAGCGCGAGTGCGCCGTGCGGATCACCTGGCCCAGCAGTTCGTCGTAGGGGGCGTGGATGTCCAGCACGTCGATGCGCGGGGCGGCCACCATAATGTCGGTGGCCGTGCGGTCCGCCATGCGGATCACACCCTCCAGCATCACGCGGGCCTCGGTGCCGATGACTTCGTTGTCCTCGGCTTCGGCCAGGGTTTCGATGAGTTCATCCTTGGAGTCGAGCCCCGGGTGGATGAATTCGACAATCTTTTGCAGAAAGCTGCGCTTGTCTTCGCGCTCCGGGTGGCGCGCAGGGTGCGGGTCTGACACAGACGTTCAGTGCAGGACATGCAGTTGTGGAGAGGGCACCAAGGATAGCGGATTCACTGCGGGCCTCCAACCTCGGTGCCGCGCGCCTAGGCGGCGCGGTCCCGGGGAACAGGGCTTACTGCGCCGATTTGTGGCGGCCTTCGCGCACGTCCTGGCGGATTTCCTGCACGTCAGCCAGGATGGACCAGAACTGCTTGGCCTGCTTCTTGAGCTGGTAGTCCACCTCGGCCACCTGGTTGTCCCACAGCTCGGAGACATGGGTGTCCAGCCCGGCGGCGGGCAGCTGCAGGTAGGCCTCGGACTCGGTGCCGTCACGCTGCACGCGGGCGCCGGCGTTGCGGGCGATCTTGAGCATGGCGGTGTTCTCGCTCAGCGCGTGGATGAACATCATCTCCACCCCCTGGTTGCGCGAATGTAGGACGGCGCGGGCGAACAGGCGCGTGCCCAGGCCCATCCCCCGTGCGGTCTTCAGCACCGACACCCCGAATTCCGCGCAGTTGCTGTGGTGCGCCAGGTCGGTATAGGCCAGGTGCGCCATGGCGATCAGCTCCAGCCGACGGTTGAAGATGCCGAAGATATCGTCGCGATCGAAGTCCAGGTTGTCCGCGTAGCGCTTGACCTGCTCGTCGTTTGCGGCGTAGCCGAAGCGCAGGTAGCGGTCGCTGGGGTCCAGCTTGAGCAGGTGCGCACGGATGCGATCGCGGTGGCGGGCGGACAGTTCACGGATGGGCACCAGGGTCGGCACGCTGCGGGCCGACGCGGCTTTGCGCAGCCATTGCTGGCTGGCTTTCCAAGGGGCAGTGATCCAACGGAGAGGCTCGGTCATGGGTCAAAAGTCCTGTGCGGCTGGGCACATTCTTTCAGGCATCGCGCGCCACATCCACAGCGGTGTTTCCCAGGCGGCGCACAAACCTAGGGTTTACGCTTAATTGCTGCATTGCAACATAAAACACATGCACTGTGTACCCGCATGGGCAAGCGGCTGTCATTCTGGCGACCGCTGCGCAGCATTTGCACCACAAAAAAACAGCACCGGTCGGTGCTGTGGTGGCGAGTTGCGGCGCCACTTGCAAAAAACGTAGCTGCCAGCGCTTGCTCAAGCTTCGATTCAATCAGATATACATCTGAATCGCTGATGCAGCCAGCGCCTAGCGCTCTGCTTTTAGAAGCTCAGACCGGCACCGACGTGGTCGCCTTGACGCGGTCCAGCACAAAGCTGGTCTTGCAGTCGGCCACGCTGGGGTGCTTGAGCAGGGTTTCCATGATGAAGCGGCTGTAGTGCTGCATGTCCGACACCACCACGCGCAGCAGGTAATCCATGTCCCCGGTCAGCGAGGCGCATTCCACCACCTCGGGCCAGTTCTGCACGCTCTGCTTGAAGGCATCCATGGGGTTGCGCTTGTGAATTTCGGTGCTCTTTTCCAGGCGCACATTCAGATAGGCCGTCAGCCCCAGGCCCACCTTTTCCGGCGGCACCAGGGCCACGTAGCGCTCGATCACCCCCGCTTCCTCCAGACGCTTGACCCGGCGCAGCACGGCGCTGGGCGACAGGCCGACTTGCTCGCCGATCACGTCATAGGTCTCACGGCCGTTTTCCTGCAGACGACGCAGGATGGAACGGTCCAGCTTATCGAGGGTGTGTTCTGTGCTCATGTCGGAAGATTTTATGCACCCCACCACGGAGACAGGCGGGTTGTGCCACGATATTTGCGGAAACCGCACGTTGCACGCATTTTTCTTGAGCGTCCAGGCCAACCCACCCCCTGGTTTGCCCGCGTTCCTAGGAAAAGCCCCATCCCGGGGCGGCAGCCGCCCCTCCAACAATGGGCTCTGCATCTTGATTGTGGTTTTCAGACAGAAAGGCGCTGATATGGATCGTCCGTGGCTCAACCACTACCCCGCGGGGTGCCCCATGCCATCGACCCCGAGGCCTACCCCTCGGTGGTGGAACTGCTGGAGGAATCCTTGCGGACCAATGCCGACCAGCCCTTCACGGCCTGCATGGACGTATGGATGCGCTACCGCGACCTGGACCAGCACTCGCGGCACCTGGGCGCCTGGCTGCAAAGCCTGCACCTGGAGCCCGACGCCCGCGTGGCCATCATGCTGCCCAATATCCCGCAGTTCGCCGTCAGCATGGCCGGCGTGCTGCGTGCCGGCTACACCTGCGTCAACGTCAACCCGCTGTACACGGCGCGCGAGCTGGAGCACCAGCTCAAGGATTCCGGCGCCACCGCCATCATCATCCTGGAAAACTTCGCGCACACGCTGGCCGACGTCCTGCCGCGCACCCCGATCCAGCACGTGTGCATGGCCTCCATGGGCGACCTGCTGGGCTTCTGGTACGGCCACTGGATCACCTTCGCCGTGCGCCACCTGGCCAAGATGGTGCCCGCCTACGAGCTGCCCCTGGACGGCCGCAGCGTCACCCCGTTCAAGCAAGCCCTGGCGCGCGGTGCGCGCCTGCAGCTGCGCAAGCCCCACGTCAACGGCGACAGCATCGCCTTCCTGCAGTACACCGGCGGCACCACCGGCCTGTCCAAGGGCGCCATCCTGACGCACCGCAACATCATTGCCGCCACGCTGCAGGCCGAGGCCTGGTTTGCCCCGGCCTACGCCGGGCAAAGCGACATGCGCAAGATCCACGGCATCGCCGCACTGCCGCTCTACCACATCTTCGCGCTGACCCTGCTGCTGCTGTCGCTGCGCCAGGGCTCCAGCCTCAGCCTGATTCCCAACCCGCGCGACATCCCCAAGTTTGTCGAGGTGCTGCGCAAGCGCCCCTTCCACACCCTGCCGGCCGTGAACACCCTGTTCAACGCGCTGCTGCAGAACCCCAAGTTCCGCGCCCTGGACTTTTCGGCACTGGCCGTGTCCCAGGCCGGCGGCATGGCGGCCTCCGAAGGCACGGCCCGCGAATGGCAGAAAGTGACCGGCAAGGCCATGATTGAGGGCTGGGGCATGAGCGAGACCTGCGCCATCGGCACCAACAACCCGGTCAACGCCACCCGCTTCAGCGGCACCATTGGCCTGCCGCTGCCCGGGATTGACCTGGCCATCAAGGACGATGACGGCAACACCCTGCCGCAGGGCGAGCACGGCGAGATCTGCATCCGCGGCCCCAACGTCATGCAGGGCTACTACCGCCAGCCCGAGGAAACGACCAAGGCCTTCACCGCCGATGGCTTCATGCGCACCGGCGACATCGGACTGATGGACGCGCAGGGCTTCTTCAAGATCATCGACCGCAAGAAGGACATGATCCTGGTCAGCGGCTTCAACGTCTTCCCGAACGAGCTGGAGAACGTCATCTCCCTGTGCCCCGGCGTGGTCGAATGCGCCGCCGTGGGCGTTCCGGATGAACACTCCGGCGAGGCCATCAAGGTGTTCGTCATCAAGAACGACCCCACGCTGACCGAGGAGCGCCTGCTGCGCTACTGCCACGACAACCTCACGGGCTACAAGCGGCCCAAGTACATCGAGTTCCGCGACGAACTGCCCAAGACCAACGTCGGCAAGATCTTGCGCCGCGAGCTGCGCCCCACGGCAGCGCCCGCACCAGCCCCCCGCCCCGAGACCGCCCCCCACTAGCCATGCCCCAGGACTCGACCACGCCGGGCCTGTGGCCCGGCATGTTTTTTTCGAACGCGGCTGGCTCTCGGCCAACAACATTCTGTTGCTGGGCCCCGACGATGCTGCCTTGGTGGACACCGGCTACTGCAGCCATGCAGAGCAGACGGTGGAGCTGGTGGCCAGCACCCTGGACACGCGGCCGCTCACCCACCTCCTGAACACCCACCTGCACAGCGACCACTGCGGCGGCAATGCCGCCCTGCAGGCGCGCTGGCCGGACGTGCAGACCTGGATTGCACCGGGGCAGGCCGCCCAGGTGCAGGACTGGGACCCCGTGGCCCTAAGCTACACCCCCACCGGCCAGTCCTGCCCCCGTTTTCGGGCCGACGGTGTGCTGCTGCCCGGCAGCACCGTCACCCTGGGCGGACGGCCCTGGCAGGTGCACGCCGCGCCCGGCCATGACCCGCACTCCATCGTGCTGTTCGAGCCCGAGCGCCGGCTGTTGATCTCTGCCGATGCGCTGTGGGAGCACGGCTTTGGTGTGGTGTTTCCAGAAATCGAAGGGGCGCAGGCGTTTGCCGAAGTGGCCGCCACACTGGACGTGATCGAGCAGTTGCAGCCCGCCCTGGTGCTGCCCGGCCACGGCCCGCTGTTCACCGACGTGGCCGCGGCCCTGGCCCGGGCGCGCCAGCGTTTGCAGGGTTTCATCGCCCAGCCCGAGCGCCATGCCCGCTACGCCGCCAAAGTGTTGCTCAAGTACAAGCTGCTGGAGTGGCAGCAGCTGCCGCTGGACCAGGTGCACGCCTGGTGCCGGCAGACACCCTACCTGGGCCTGCTGCACGCCCACTACTTTGACGCCCAGTCCCCCGCGCAGTGGGTCGAGACCCTGGTGCAGGAGCTGGTGGCCAGCCAGGCCGCCGCGCTGGAGGTGCGCGACGGCACCCCGCTGCTGCTCAACCGCTGAGACCGCACAGGCCCCACGCCGTGAGGCTGGGGCCCAACGGCGCTCAGGGCAGGTCGGGGTTGTACTCGGCCGTGGTCACCTTGGGCCCCACCGTGCCCAGGCGCGCCTTCAGCGACTGCGGGCGGCCAGTGATCATGGCCGCGTAGTTGGTGGTGTTGGACAGCACCTTCTTGACGTAGTCGCGCGTTTCGGTGAACGGCACGTTCTCCGCCCAGATGGCGCCCTCCAACACCGGGCCGTTGCGCCAGTTGCGCGGGCGCCCCGGGCCGGCGTTGTAACCGGCGGCGGCCATGGCCATAGAGCCCTCGAAGTCGTCCAGCGCCAGCTTCAGGTAGGACGTGCCGATGGTAATGTTCACATCGCGGTCGTTGATCATCTGCGGCTGGAAGTCGGTCATGCCGATCTTGCGCGCCGTCCACTTGGCGGTCGCCGGCATCACCTGCATCAGGCCCGAGGCCCCGACGTGCGAACGCGCATCCATGATGAAGCGGCTTTCCTGGCGGATCAGCCCGTAGACGTAGGCCGGGTCCAGGCCGATGCTGTTGGCCTTGGCGATCACCGCGTCGTGGAAGGGCATGGGGAAGCGCTGCTTCCAATCAATGGCTTCGCGCGTGCGTTCGCTGGTGTTGATGCAGCGGTCCCAGACCTGGGCCTTGCAGGCCAGATCGGCCGCGGCCAGCAGCTCGCGGTCGTTCATGCCGCCCGGCACATGCAGGCCCACGCTGTAGTTCCACTCGCGCACGCCCTCGCTGCGCAGGCCGATACGGATGGCATACAGCGCACGCTGCAGGCCGGGGTTGCTGGCTGCGGCCGCCTGTTCCTGTGCCGTCAGCGGTTGTGGGGCGGGCGGCACGGTGACGGCCTGGCCCAGGTCCTCCAGCGCCAATTTTTCGTAGAAACCCTTCACGCTGGCAATGCTCTGCAGTAGGCGCTGGGCCTCGGCGCGCTCGACCTCGCTGCCGCGGCGATCGTTCAGCAGGGCCCGGGCCTTCCAGTAGACCCAGGCGCTGTCGGCCTGCAATGCTGGCGGCATGGCATCGATGGTCTTGCGCACGGTGTGCCACTGCCCGGCCCGCAGGTTGGCGCGCACCATCCATTCCTGCGACTCGTCGGACATGCGCTCCGGCTTACCCACCTTGTCGAAGTAGGCCACCGCATTGCTGTCCAGGCGCCGTGCGCTGACCTTGCCGATGACGCCCCAAACCCAGTCACGCTCTTCGGCCCGCAGCTGGGCAGCCCAGCGGCTGTCCATCAGGTTGGCGGCCTGGTCGGGGTCGGTGCTGGCCATGCGGACCAGCGCCAGCACAGCCAGTTCACGCCGGGTGTTACCGCGCACCTTGCTGGTGCCCGCCAGGTACTTGGCCGGCGAGGCAAACACCTCGGTCAGGTGCGACAGCGCATCCGGCGCCACGATGGTGACGGCCCGGCGCGTGCCGGTCTGGCGGTTTTGCTCGGCAGACAGGCGCGCACGCTTCCACACGGCCAGCTCGTCGAGCTGCTTGATGGCGTACAGCTCGCTGGCGGCATAGGTGCAGCCGTCGTCGGCATCGCGCTGGGCGTGCCACAGGCGCACCACCTCCTGGGCGGCATGCTCGGGCTGGCGGCGCTCGATGGTCTGCACAGCCATGTCGTAGCAGCGCACCTCGCGGTCGTCCTGCATACGGAAATCGGCCAGCATGCGGGCAAAGTCGGACCATTGGCGGCGCTGCCCCAGCAGCAGCAGCCAGTCGTTGCGCAGACGGTCTTCCTGGTAGGTGCCGCGCCAACGCTGCAGGAAGGCATCGACCTCGGCCTGGTTCGAGGTTTCCAGGCGGGCCTTCAATTCCCAGTAGGCCGCCCAGGGCTCCAGCAGGTGTCCGGCGGTCTGGGGCAGCAGGGCCGCCAGCCGTGCCTTGTCGCCCTTGCGCGCCGCTTCCTGCATCTGCAGCAACACGTTGTCGCCCGCGGCGGTCTGGGCAACGGCCGAGAAAACTGGAACGCTAAAAACGAGGGCCGCGCAAAGCGGTGTCAGAATCTTGTGCAATGGCATAGAGGAATTATGTGATGGACAAAGCGGCCCTTCGACGCACCTTGGTACAGCAACGCCTCACTATGGTGGATCGCCTACAGCGCGCGGACGATTTGCAACGTGTCATGCGCATCTGGCTGGTGGACCGTCCGGACACCGTGATCGGCGCCTACTGGCCGATCAAGGGCGAGTTCGACCCCCTGCCCGTGCTGCACCGCTGGAAGGAGGACGGCGAACTGCTGGACAAGCCCCAGCGCCGCCGCATCGGCCTGCCGGTGATCGACAAGGTCACCAAGACCATGCGCTTCCATGCCTGGCACCCTGGCTGTCCCATGGAGGAGGATGCCTACGGCATTCCCAAGCCCAAGGACACCGAGGTGATCACCCCCACCCTGCTGTTCGTGCCCTGCGTGGGCTACGGCCCCGGCGGTTACCGCCTGGGCTATGGCGGGGGCTTTTACGACCGCACCCTGGCCGGCCTGCGCCCCGCACCGCACACGGTGGGGCTGGGCTTCACCCAGGGTTTCATTGAAGATTTCCTGCCGGAATCCCACGACCTGCCGCTGGATGCCATCCTGAACGACAACGGCGTGGTCTGGCCTGTTTGACTGTTGGTATGCCCGTTCGCAAGCAAAAATCCGTCCCGCAGCGCCGTTTGCAATCGCGCCCGCCCCTGACCCCCATGCACCTGCCGCTGACCCGCCCCGAGGTACAGCGCCTGCAAGGCCACATGCGCCGCCACGGCCCGCACAGCCTGACGCCGCGCCAGCACGACGCCATCTGGGACTTCCTGTTCGCCCTGCCTGAAAGCCAGGCCTGGATGGCCGACATGGTGGCGCAAACCCGCGCCGCCCAGGCCGGACTGCGGCCCCGTTCAAAAAAGGAAGCGTGACGCGCGCGCCTGCCTTGCGATGCAGATATAAAACATCTGCAAACGCTTGGACAGCGTGCGCAGACAGCTCCTGAAAATGAGCAGTTGTCTTCTTACCCCAACGGCACGCGGAAGGTGCCGGGCATGTCCATCAGACGCGCCACCCCTGGGCTAAGGGCTAAGGGCTAAGGGCTAAGGGCTAAGGGCTAAGGGCTAAGGGCTAAGAACGTGTTTACGATCTCCTGAGCAGTAGGGCCAGGAAAGCCAAGTGGACGAACTGCAGGCTGGTGTTCAAGAGCCGCTCGCAGTTCTTCCATAGCCTCCTGTTCTTGTCCAGCCACGCA
>NZ_JAZHFR010000150.1:0-3311 GCF_036541385.1 Comamonas sp. GCA5
CTAGCGACAGGCAGCTCGCAGGCGCACGGCACCAGCCTGCAGGCGCTCAAGGACGCGGTGCGCCGCGACCGCGCCCTGCACCTGCTGCAGCGCACCGACACCCCCCTCAAGCGCGTGGCCCAGGCCTGCGGCTTTGCGGGCGAGAAAAGCTTCATCCGCGCCTTCCACCAGTGGACCGGGCAGGCCCCGGGCGCCTACCGCCAGGCCCAGCGCGGGCGCTGAACCACGCCGGCGGGCGTTTTGTGCCACACTGCAGGCAGTGTTGAAAAAAACAATAGCTGTCAGCGCTTGATATATAAGGGCTGAGAGCCAAAATCATTCTCAATTACAGAGGCTGACATGGCAGAGCAGACACCCGCACGCACTTCGGACTGGATGAGGCCGCACAGCCTGTTGCGCATCTCCATCGCCGTGGCCGTGGTCACCATCGTGCTGAAGATGCTGGCCTGGCTGCTGACCGGCTCGGTGGGCCTGCTGTCCGATGCGCTGGAATCCTTCGTCAACTTGGCCGGCGCCACCTTCGCGCTGGCCATGGTGACCATCGCCCAGCGCCCG
Organism: Comamonas sp. GCA5; assembly: GCF_036541385.1. NCBI lineage: Bacteria > Pseudomonadati > Pseudomonadota > Betaproteobacteria > Burkholderiales > Comamonadaceae > Comamonas > Comamonas sp. GCA5. The sequence continues at coordinate 556 of NZ_JAZHFR010000150.1, forward strand.
GCCGACGACGACCACCCCTATGGCCACCACAAGGCGGAGTACTTCTCGGCCGGCTTCGAGGGGCTGCTGGTGATTGGCGCCAGCCTGGCCATCATCTGGGTCAGCGTGGCCCGCTGGCTGGACCCCCAGCCGCTGCAGCGCCTGGACTGGGGCCTGGGCCTGTCGCTGGCCAGCACTGTGCTCAACGGCGCGCTGGCCTGGCTGATGTTCCGCAGCGCCCGCACCTACCGCTCGATGGCGCTGGAGGGCGATGCCCACCACCTGATGACCGATGTCTACACCTCGGTGGGCGTGGTGCTGGGCCTGGGGCTGGCCCACCTCAGCGGCTGGTGGTGGCTGGACCCGCTGGCCGGCGTGGTCGTGGCGCTGAACATCCTGTGGCACGGCGCCGTGCTGGTCTGGCGCGCCGCCCAGGGCCTGATGGACGTGGCCATGGACCCCGAACAGCTGCTGCAGGTCGAGACCGTGCTGCACGCCCAGGTGCAGGCCGCCCAGGCCCAGACCGGCGTGGCCCTGCTCTTCGACAGCCTGCGCACGCGCCAGGCCGGTGGCCACAGCTTCATCGACCTGCACCTGCACCTGCCCGGCGACTGGAGCCTGGCCCAGGCCGCCGACTGGCGCCACCGCACCGAGGCCGCGTTGATGGCCGCCATCCCCAGCGTGCAGGTGCACATCGAGCTGCTGCCCCAAGGCGCCGTCACCGTGCTGGAGCGCCAGACCGGCCACAGGGCCTGACGCCGGGGTATTGCGCCCCGCCGCACGGCCGGTGCGGGCGTCCCCGGATAATTCGGGCCATGACTACCTCGCCCAGCGCCGCCGGCGCAGCCGCATCCACGGCGTTCTCTTCCCTGTCGCTCCACCCCGCCACCCTGCAGAACCTGCAGCAGCTGGGCTATGAACAGATGACGCCCATCCAGGCCGCCAGCCTGCCGCTGACGCTGCGCGGGCAGGACCTGATCGCCCAGGCCAGCACCGGCAGCGGCAAGACCGCCGCCTTCGGCCTGCCCCTGCTGGAGCGCCTGAACCAGCGCTGGTTCGCCGTGCAGGGCCTGGTGCTGTGCCCCACGCGCGAGCTGGCCGACCAGGTGGCCACCGAAATCCGCCGCCTGGCGCGCGCCCAGGAAAACATCAAGGTCGTCACCGTCTATGGCGGCGTGCCCTCGCGCAACCAGATCGCCAGCCTGGAGAACGGCGCCCACATCGTCGTCGGCACGCCCGGCCGCGTGATGGACCTGATCGAGCGCGGCGCGCTGGACATCTCCAAGCTGCAGACCCTGGTGCTGGACGAAGCCGATCGCATGCTGGACATGGGCTTTTACGCCGACATCGTCACCGTGGTCGAGCAGTGCCCCGCGCAGCGCCAGACCCTGCTGTTCTCGGCCACCTACCCCGAGGGCATTGCCCAGCTGGCGCAGCGCTTCATGCGCGAGCCCCAGATGGTCCAGGTCGCCGCCCAGCACAGCGCGCACAAGATCGCCCAGCGCTGGTACGAAGTGCCCGCCCGGCACAAGCTCGACGTGGTCGTGCAGATGCTGGCGCACTTCCGCCCCGAATCCACCATCGCCTTCTGCAACACCAAGCAGCAGTGCCGCGAAGCCGTCGCCGCCCTGCAGGCCCAGGGCATCAGCGCCCTGGCCTTGTTCGGCGAGCTGGAACAGCGCGAGCGCGACGAAGTGCTGGTGCAGTTTGCCAACCGCAGCTGCAGCGTGCTGGTCGCCACCGACGTGGCCGCGCGCGGCCTGGACATCGCCAACCTGTCGGCCGTGATCAACATCGACGTCACGCCCGACCCCGAGGTCCACATCCACCGCATCGGCCGCACCGGCCGCGGCGATGCCGAGGGCCTGGCCCTGCACCTGGTGGACATGGAAGAGATGGTGCACGTCGCCAAGATCGAACAGCTGCAGGGCCGCGCCTCGGAATGGTTCGACGTGGCCGAGCTGACGCCCGCCCCCGGTGGTGCCCTGCTGCCGCCCATGATGACCATCCAGCTCATCGGCGGGCGCAAGGAAAAGATCCGCGCCGGTGACGTGATGGGCGCCATGTGCGCCGACTTCGGCTACACGCGCGAGCAGATCGGCAAGATCAGCGTGAACGACTTCTCCACCTATGTGGCGGTGGACCGCCGGATTGCGGCGGAGGCCTGCGCCAAGCTGAACAATGGGCGCGTGAAGGGCAAGAGCGTGCGCGCACGCGTGCTGTAAACATCTTTTCAGCGGGCGGCTGGCAGTTGCTAGCTGTTGCTGATGCCAAAGGCTGCTGGTCGCAAGACTGGCGGCCTTTTTTGTTTGTGGGTGTTCGCTGGCTCTAGCGCTTATGTGGCAAGCGCTGGTAGCTATGGTTTTTGCTTCTTGTCTTGTGCTTGTTGTGGCACTTGTGTCCGAGGCCGGGAGTCGCCCGGCGGCGACCCGATTTCTTTTGTCTTGCCAAAAGAAACCGGGGAAAGAAAAGGCGCGCCTTGCAGGCGGCTGGTCCGGCGGAACTCACTGCGCGCCTGCAGCGCTCCGTTCAAACAGCCGCCGGAAAAATGAAGGACTTCCACTAGATGGGGCGCGACGCTTGCGCGCGCAAGGCAGTAGGATTCCTCTGCAAAATTAGATTTTTCTAAATGCTGCAACAAAAATTTCAGCCCTAAGTGTCGGGTCCCGGATGATTACGCACGTTCTTGACGAATAAATCAGGAGCTTTCATCTTCCATTTTTTGAGTGCTTGGACTGGGGCTTCATGCCCCAGTGCCTTTTGTGGCAAGTGGTGGT
>NZ_JAZHFR010000151.1:0-3306 GCF_036541385.1 Comamonas sp. GCA5
CAGGCTGCGGCAGGCGGCCGTCGACGGCGGCACGCGCGCCGCGCAGGCGCAGGTACAGCGTGCCGGTGTCGGCACCCGCCGCGTCGGGCACCCAGCAGCTGGCATTCAGCGGCAGTGGCTGACCGCCCCACTGGTTCAGGCGCTGCAGGGCCTCGGCCTGCGACAGGCCGTCAAAGCGCAGCGTGGTCTCGCCCGGCACCACCGGCAGCACCTTGAGGCTGACTTCGGTGATCAGCCCCAGCGTGCCCCAGCTGCCCGCCATCAGGCGCGAGACGTCGTAACCGGCCACGTTCTTCATCACCTGGCCGCCGAAGCGCAGCAACTCGGCGCGCCCGTTCAAGATTTCCACGCCCAGCACGTAGTCGCGCACCGCACCCACGCTGGCGCGGGACGGGCCGGACCAGCCGGTGGCCACCATGCCCCCGACCGTGGCGGCGCCGAAGTGCGGTGGCTCGAACGCCAGGCACTGGCCCTGGGCGGCCAGCACGGCCTCCAGTTCGGCCAGCGGCGTGCCAGCGCGCACCGTCACCACCAGCTCGCTGGGCTCGTAGCTGACGATGCCGCGCCAGTCGCGGGTGTCCAGCAGGTCCCCCTGCAGTTGCAGGGCGTGGAAGTCCTTGCTGCCACCGCCGCGAAGCCGCAGCGGGGTGTGGTCAGCAAGGGCGGCGCGTACGCGCTCGGCGATCTGGGAAAGGGCAGCGTCCATGGCCGTGCATCGTAGCCGTGCTGCCGGAATTTGCCAGTCGCCGCCATGTGAATTTTTTGAACGCCGGGTGTGAATCAGCAGGACGCGCAGCGCCCTGGGCCTGCGGCGGCGGCCATGCTCTCAGGCACCGCGGCCTACCGCAGGTGATCACCCACCCGCCAGGGGCGGGCTGGACCGCTGGGGGCGGAGCGGCCATGAAAAAACCGCCCCGAAGGGCGGTTTCAGCTTGCGCGGGGGCGGGGGTGCCGCCCGGGCGCCTTGCTCAGCGGTTGTAGGCGGACTCACCGTGGGTGGTGATATCCAGACCTTCGCGTTCCGCATCTTCAGCCACACGCAGACCCACCAGGACATCTGCGATCTTGAAGCAAATGAAGGACACCACACCGCACCAGACCATGGTCACGATCACGCTCTTGAACTGCACCCAGACTTGCGCACCCATGGCGAAAGTGTCGGGGGTCAGACCACCCGTGCCGCCCAGGCTTTGCGAGGCGAACACACCAGTCAGGATGGCACCCAGGATACCGCCCACACCGTGCACGCCGAACACGTCGCAGGTGTCGTCGACCTTCAGCATCTTCTTCAGGCCCGACACGCCCCACAGGCACAGAGGGCCAGCGATCAGACCCATGACGATGGAACCCATGGGACCCACGAAACCGGCGGCAGGGGTGATGGTCACCAGACCGGCCACGGCACCCGAGGCAGCACCCAGCATGGAGGCCTTGCCCTTGTGCAGGGCTTCGGCCACGATCCAGGACACAGCGGCGGCGCCGGTCGCCAGAATGGTGTTGATGAAGGCCAGGCCAGCGATGCCGTTGGCGGCACCGGCGGAGCCGGCGTTGAAGCCAAACCAGCCCACCCACAGCAGCGATGCACCCACCATGGTCAGTGTCAGGCTGTGCGGGGGCAGGGCTTCTTTGCCAAAGCCGATGCGCTTGCCCACCATGTAGGCACCCACCAGGCCGGCCACGGCCGCGTTGATGTGCACCACCGTGCCGCCGGCGAAGTCCAGCGCGCCATCGGCCGCCAGCAGACCACCGCCCCAGACCATGTGGGCCATGGGGATGTAGCTGAAGGTGAACCACAGCACGGAGAAGATCATCACGGCCGCGAACTTGATGCGTTCGGCAAAGGCACCCACGATCAGCGCCACGGTGATGGCGGCGAAGGTGGACTGGAAGGCCACGAACACGTATTCGGGGATGGTGGGCAGCATGGCCGACAGGGTGTCGGGCGTGATGCCGGCCAGGAACAGCTTGTCGAAGCTGCCGAAGAACTTGCCTTCACCGCCGAAGGCCAGCGAGAAGCCGTAGATCGCCCACAGCACGGTGATCAGCGAGAACACGGTGAACACCTGGGCCAGCACGGACAGCATGTTCTTGGAGCGCACCAGGCCACCGTAGAACAGGGCCAGGCCAGGGATGACCATCAGGATCACCAGCATGGTGGAGGTCAGCATCCACGCGGTGTCGCCGGCGCTCAGGACGGGGGCAGCAGGCGCGGCCGCTTCGGCGACGACTTCGGCCACCACCGCCACGGCGGGGGCAGCTTCTTGCGCAATGGCACCGGTGGCGGCGGCCAGCAGGCCCAGACCCAGTGAGATGGCAGGGAGCGATTTTTTCATGTCAGTCTCTTGCATTAGGGGGTGGGTTACAGGGCTTCCTTGCCGGTCTCGCCGGTGCGGATGCGCACGACCTGCTCCAGGTCGTAAACGAAAATCTTGCCGTCGCCGATCTTGCCGGTGCGGGCCGCGCCTTCGATGGCTTCGATCACCTGCTCGAGCACAGCATCGTCGACCGCGGCTTCCAGCTTCACCTTGGGCAGGAAGTCGACGACATACTCGGCGCCGCGGTACAGCTCGGTGTGACCTTTTTGGCGGCCGAAGCCCTTCACCTCGGTCACGGTGATGCCCTGTACGCCAAGCTGTGACAGTGCTTCGCGCACCTCGTCGAGCTTGAAGGGCTTGATGATGGCTGACACCATTTTCATAAGACGTTCCTCCGGGAAGCTGGCAGTTGTAAAAAGTGTTGTGACAAGCCCTTTAAGCATGGAGCGTGCCAACCAACGGCCTTGCAGCGGAGCAGGCCCGCGTTCTACAGTGCACATCTGGAAACATCGCGCGCCGCACCACTTTAGTGCAAACCCACGGTGGCATGTGCTGCTTTTTTGTGCACCTTTTGAGGGAGAACCGCCCCATGAGCCTGGCTTGCGTCCAAAGTCGTGCCCTTTTGGGGCTGCAAGCGCCCGCCGTCACCGTGGAAGTGCATCTGGCCAACGGTCTGCCCAGCCTGACCCTGGTGGGGCTGGCCGACGTGGAGGTCAAGGAAGCCCGCGAGCGCGTGCGCTGCGCCATCGTCAACAGCGGCCTGGAATTTCCGACCAACAAGCGCATCACTGTGAACCTGGCGCCGGCCGACCTGCCCAAGGACTCCGGCCGCTTCGACCTGCCCATCGCCCTGGGCATCCTGGCCGCCAGCGGGCAGATCGATGCGGCGCGGCTGCTCGGCTGGGAGTTCGCGGGCGAGCTGTCGCTGTCCGGCGAACTGCGCCCGGTGCGCGGGGCCCTGGCCACCAGCCTGGCCCTGCCCTGGGGGCAG
>NZ_JAZHFR010000152.1:0-3192 GCF_036541385.1 Comamonas sp. GCA5
AAGTGGACCATGCCCATCCGGGATTGGAAGGCTGCGCTGACCCGCTTTACCATTGAGTTCGGAGACCGCATCTCCGTCAATTGAAGTCCGAACCGTTTACACAAAAATTCGGACACGCCCCTGCATCGCCAATTGTGGGCGCAGGCCGAAAAGCTGGTGCTGGCTGGCAAGCACGTCGACGTGCCGACGCTGATGGACCAGATGCGCGGCTTTGAGGTGGACTGGGAGTACGTACACAGCCTGACCTGCGCCGGGTACTACCCCAAGCGAGGCATCCAGCAGCACGCTGAGATGGTGGCTGCCAATGCCCAGCAGCGGCACCTGGAAGCTGTGGCCGATGAAGTGCGAGAGTTGGCCCGCGATGAGTCTCTGTCGCTGGAGCAGCGTATTTCCAAAGCTGTGCTGTCGTTGGAGGGGGTGATTCAGGTCCGCAACACCGTGGAGGCCGCGCCGATCGAGCGCTATGCCGCCGGGCTGCTGGATCGTCTGCAGGCGATGGCAGATGGAAAGCTGCAGCCAGGCCGGCCCACTCGCATTCCTATGCTTGACCACAAGCTGTCAGGCGGTTTCCGCGATGGGCAGTTGGTGATCGTGGCCGCCCGGCCTTCGGTGGGTAAATCCAGCCTGGCCCAGCAGTTCGCTCTGACGCATGCACTGGATGGCATCCCTTCGGCTTTTTTCGGCATGGAGATGAGCAACGAGGAGTTGACCAACCGAACGACCGCGAACCTGGGCCGTGTGCCGCTGGGTGCGCTAAAGACCGGACGCCTGGATCACGGCGACTGGGAGCTGGTCACCGATGCTGTGGAGCGCATGCGTGGGTTGCCCCTGCACCTTCTGGAAAAGCATCGCATGAGTCTTGGGGATGTGAATAGTCAGGCCCGCAAGCTGGTGCGCCGCTTCGGCATCAAAACTCTGGTGGTCGACTACCTGCAGCTCATGAAGGAGCCCCCTCGAAGCCGTGACCGCGAGCGCCGTGTGGAACTGGAAGAAATCACACGAGGCATGAAGCAGCTGGCCAAGCAGATGGGGATCACCATCGTGCTGCTTTCCCAGCTCAACCGATCCATTGAATCGCGTACAAACCCGCGACCCGTCATGTCCGATTTGAAGGAGTGTGGTGCGATCGAGGAAGACGCCGACGTGATCTTGGCTCTGTGGACTCACCGCAAGGGGGAATGTGGCGATCTCAAGGGCTGCGCGATCCTGAAGAACCGTGACGGAGAAACCGGTGATGTACCTCTGCACTTCGAGGGGGCGTACCAGCGCTGGACAGAGTCCACCGAGTCACTGCGCAGTAACACGCAGGGCGTGACGACCAAGCGACTGGCTGATGACTTTTAGAGCTATAAAAAAGGAGTGCAAAACAATCATGGAGATCCAGGCCATCATCATGATCGTAACGCCTGGTGGAGGACTGCTTGCCAAGCCAAGTAGCCAGATCGGCTTGGACCGTTTGTTTAGAAGCAATCGAGCGCGGGGCTCCGCGTGCAAAAGCTACTCGCCCCCCCCTAAGGTTTCCACATATCAGGGTGCAAACCAAGAATTGACCTCATAGCGAAAACCTAGCGAGGTCGACATGAACCAACTCACTGTAGCGGGCAGTGCGCCCCTGACCATGACCAGCGCCGAGATTGGCGAGCTGGTCGAATCACGCCATGACAGTGTGAAGCGCACCATTGAACGCTTGGCCGAGCGTGGTGTGATTCAACTTCCACCATTGGTGGATGTTCCAAACCACCTAGGTCAGACCGTAAGCGTCTACCAACTTGAGAAGCGTGACAGTTTGGTGGTGGTGGCCCAGCTCTCGCCCGAGTTCACAGCCCGCATCGTGGACCGCTGGCAAGAGCTGGAAGCACAGCAGGCCCCAGCCTTGCCTGCCACCTACCTTGATGCCCTGCGTGCACACCTTGCATCTGAAGAAAAAGCCGCGGCTCTGGCCATTGAAGTCCAGAAGAAGGAGCAGGCCCTGGTGGAAGCGGCCCCCAAGGTGGAGTTCGTCGAGCGATATGTGCAGGCCAGCAGCGGGGCCTTGGGTTTCCGCCAGGTCTGCAAGACGCTGTGCCTCAATGAGAAGTGGCTGGCCGAGTTCTTGGAGCTGCACCAGATCATGTACCGCCTGGGCGGAAAACTCACACCCTACCAGCAGCATATTCAGGCCGGCCGCTTTGAAGTGAAGACCGGTGTGTCGGATAGCGGCTATGGCTATGTGCAGCCCAAGTTCACCCCCAAGGGGGTGGAGTGGCTGGCTGCAGAGATTGCCAAGCACCATGCAGCCAAGCAGATGAAGGCGCTGGCAGCTTGACGGTCTGTGTGTGGATTTTGCCAACGCTTGCAGTCAGCAAAAAAATGAATAGCGTTCAACAGACAAGCCAAGGCGTGTACGTTGCCGGCCTTTTTAACTTCAGCCCCCGCGAGCTTGAGCGAATGGCGGCTCTCAAAAGCCTGGATGGCCTGGGCATTGAGTGGCTGCCGATGCGGCAGGTTCATGAGTATGTGCCCATCGCCCAGGAAACCGCTAGGCGCCTTTGGGCCTACAAGCCGCCCAAGTGCATCACTGTGGAGCGGCGTGACGGCAAGCTTTATGCCCGGGTCGAGGATCTCAGAATTTACATGGCGAGGCGTAAATTGCTCACTGAGAAACATGCGGCCCTGGGGTTTGGCTCATTGGTCAGAATTTCCACGTTGCCTGAAGAGCGGGAAAACTGGGTCGGCAGGCGTGCGACGGGGAAGTATGCGGCGATCCAGGGCATGCTGTGCACAACGCAGGACATCGCCCGTGTCATGGGTGTGAAGCGCAATTCGCTCAGTCACAAGCACTATCGAGAGATCCTGCCACGTCCACTGCTGTGGAGACATGGGGGCGCTAAAGCGTCGAACCTTTGGCCGCGGGAGGTGCTTGAGTTTGCCCAGTTTGCGCGGGAGTCCTTGAGCAAATCGTCGAGAGCACGAAAGATCCTTGAAAAGGCGGCCAGGCAGATTGAGCAAAGTTACGAGCACCTGTGCGTGGACGACTTGATCTTGGCGCAAATGCGAAAGTCAGGGAGCCCGAAAACCAGCTCCCCCCTCTAAGAACGTGTTCAAGATCTCCTGAGCAGCAGAACCAGGAAAGCCAAGTGGACGAACTGCAAGCTGGTGTTGAGCAGCCGCTCGCAGTTCTTCCACAGCCGCCGATTCTTGTCTAGCCAGGCA
>NZ_JAZHFR010000153.1:0-3038 GCF_036541385.1 Comamonas sp. GCA5
CACGTCAATCACTCCTGGTCTCCTGCTGCACATAAAAGCAGCAGGCTAGGGTTAATGCGTGGGTCAGATTGAGATGGAAAAACCGGGGGCTAGTGGGTCACTTCTGGATGGAAATCAACAGGCCATGTGAAGTGGTGGGTCAAAGCACCACAACCTCCCCCATGATGGCCGCGCTGGCCAATGCCGCCGCCGCACACGTGGCCGAGCAGGACGATGTGCACAACGGCTCGGTGTTCCACCCCGCGGCCGTGGTCTTCCCGCCGGCCCTGGCCGTGGCCCAGAGCCTGGGCGCCAGCGGCGCGCAGCTGATGGCCGCCTGCGTGGCCGGCTATGAAGTCGGCATCCGCGTGGGCGAGTTCCTGGGGCGCAGCCACTACCGCATCTTCCACACCACGGCCACCGCCGGCACGCTGGCCGCGGCCGCCGCCGTCGGCCACCTGTTGGGCCTGACACCGGCGCAGATGCAGCACGCCTTCGGTTCGGCCGGCACGCAGTCGGCGGGCTTGTGGGAGTTTTTGCGCACCGCCGCAGACAGCAAGCAGCTGCACACCGCGCACGCCGCCGCGGCCGGCCTGATGGCGGCGTACCTGGCCCAGGATGGCTTCACCGGCGCGCAGGACATCTTCACCGGGCCACAGGGCCTGGCCGCCGGCATGAGCACGGACGCCATCCCGCGAAGCTGAGCGACGGCCTGGGCTCGCGCTGGGCCACGGCCGAGACCAGCTTCAAGTGGCATGCCTCCTGCCGCCACACCCACCCGGCCGCCGATGCGCTGCTGCAGGTGATGCAGCACAACCATTTGCAACCCGCCGACCTGGCCCAGGTGACCTGCCATGTGCACCAGGGCGCCATTGATGTGCTGGGCCCCGTGGTGCAGCCCAGCACGGTGCACCAGAGCAAGTTCTCCATGGGCACCGTGCTGGCCCTGGCTGCGCGCTTTGGCCATGCGGGTTTGACCGAATTCGACAGCCACTTCCTGGCCCCGGACACTGTGGCGCTGCGCGAGAAGGTGCGGATGGTGCTGGACACCGAGGTGGACACCGCCTACCCGCAGCGCTGGATCGGCAAGGTCACGGTGCAGACCACCGATGGCCGCATGCTGCACGCCCGGGTGGACGAGCCCAAGGGCGACCCGGGCAACAGCTTGAGCCGCCAGGAGATCACCGACAAGGCCTTGCGCCTGGCGGCCTATGGCAGCCAGGTGCCCGCCGCGCAGGCCCAGCAGGCCGTGGCCCGGCTGTGGCAGGTGGCCCTGTGGCCCCGTGTGCAGCGCCTGCTGGACTGAGCAACTGTTTTTGCATGCCGGTGGCGGGGGCCGCCGGCATGTGTTCCCCCCGGGCACAGAGGCGACACCGACAACGCCCGTCCCATGTTCTACCTAGGAGACCACCATGACCCACCCATCCACCTCTTCCTCGCGCCGCTGGGCACTGAAGGCCTGCGCCGCAGGGGCCGTGCTGGCCTGCAGTGTGGGCCCGGCCCTGGCCAGCAACTGGCCCGACAAGCCCGTCACCCTGGTGGTGCCCTACAGCGCCGGCGGCCCCACCGATGTGGTCGCCCGCCTGCTGGCCGTGCCCATGGGCCAGAGCCTGGGCCAGAGTGTGCTGGTGGAGAACACGGTGGGCGCCGGTGGCACCATCGCCCCCACGCGCGTGGCCAAGTCCAAGAACGACGGCTACACCATCCTGATCCACCACATGGGCATGGCCACCGCGCCGGCGCTGTACAAGAAGCTGCCCTATGACCCGCTCAAGGACTTCGAGTACATCGGCCAGGTGCTGGACGTGCCCATGACGCTGCTGTCGCGCAAGGATTTCCCGGCCAACAACTTCCAGGAGCTGCAGGACTACGTCAAGAAGAACCAGGACAAGGTGTCGCTGGCCAACGCCGGCATCGGTGCGGTGTCGCAGCTGTGCGGCATGCTGTTCATGCACCAGTTGGGCGTGAAGCTGACCACCATCCCCTACAAGGGCGCCGGCCCGGCCATGAACGACCTGATGGGCGGCCAGGTCGACCTGCTGTGCGACCAGACGACCCAGACCGTGCCCGTGATCAAGGATGGCAAGCGCGCCAAGGTGTTCGGCGTGACCACGTCCGAGCGCCTGTCCTCGCTGCCCGACATTCCGACCCTGAACGAACAAGGCCTGAAGGGCTTTGACGTCAAGGTCTGGCACGGCATGTACGCCCCCAAGGGCACGCCCAACGAGGTGATCACCAAGATCAACCAGGCGCTGAACGTGGCCCTGAAAGACGCGACCGTGAAGGCCCGCATCGCGGACCTGAGCTCCGACCTGGTCTCGCCCGAGAAGGCCACGCCGGAAGGCCTGCGCAAGCACCTGGAGGCCGAAGTGGCCCGCTGGGGCAAGGTGATCCGTGAAACCGGGGTCACGGCCGAGTAAGCCCCCGACAGGCGCGCGGCGGCCGGTGGCGGCCCCGCGCGCCGCCCACCTGGAGACTGTCCCCCCATGATTGACCACCTGGACCACCTGGTGCTGACGACCACCGACGAGGCCGCGTGCACGCACTTTTACTGCACCGTGCTCGGCATGCAGCTGGAAGTGTTCGGCGCGGGCCGCAAGGCCTTCGTCTTCGGCGCGCAGAAGATCAACCTGCACATCGCCGGCCGCGAGTTCGAGCCCAAGGCCCAGCACCCCACGCCCGGCGCCCTGGACCTGTGCCTGATCACGCGGCTACCGATGGACCAGGTCCAGGCCCGGCTGGCCGCGCATGGAGTGGCGGTCGAATGCGGCCCCGTGGCCCGCACCGGCGCGCAAGGCCCTATCACCTCGGTCTATGTGCGCGACCCCGACCAGAACCTGATCGAGCTTTCCCAATACCCGTGACCCCGTCGACCATGTCCCCCATGCTGCGCAATGCCTGCTCTTTCCTCTTCGTTCCGGCCAGCCAGCCCGAGCGCCTGACCAAGGCCCTGGCCAGCGGCGCCGACCTGGTGATTGCCGACTGGGAGGACGCCGTGGCCCCGGGCGCCAAGGCGGACGCCCGCCGCGCGCTGGAAGCGGCCGTGCAGGCCCTGCCCG
>NZ_JAZHFR010000154.1:0-2904 GCF_036541385.1 Comamonas sp. GCA5
ATCGCAGATTGGATCGGCTTTTATAACCACCGGCGCCCTCATCAGGCGCTGGGCATGAAGACCCCCGCTGAGGCTTATGCTTTAGCAGCCTGACCTGTGCAGAAACCGCTGGGTCAATACAGTGCTGCCTGACGTCAACGGCATCAATCGGCTCTCCCCAGTCATGCAAAACAAGCTTCGGCTTTGGCTTTTGGGCGATGTGTTGGCCTTTAGCCGTGGTGTTTCCAAGGATGCCTATCGTGATGCCCGCAAGAAGGTCAAAACGGCAACAGGCTTGGACATTGAGCTGACTCGGAGCCCGGAGCTGCAAGCTACAGCATTCACGACTATTCGCCAGCTGTTTGAGCGGGGCTTGGGCTTTAAAACCTACGAGGAAAAGTGGGGTCTGTTGGTTCAGAGTGCTCACAAGCACCAAGGCTAGCGGCTGTCGCAACTCTCTCTTATTGCGTCAAATTATTGACGCAATTTTCATATTGCGTCATAATTCGCGTCATGAATAGCGTCAAACCACAGCAAGAACTTGACTTGTTGGTCAATGTCATTGAGCGTCACCCAGAAGGGGTGAGCGCTGAAGAAGTGCTGCAGGAATCAGGGCTGGCCCTGCAACGTCGTAGCCTTCAACGCAGATTGGCCTCATTGGTGGAGCAGGGGCGCATTCGGGTGCAGGGGCAAGCGCGGGCCGTGCGCTACTTTCCTGTTCTGGAAGATGAAAGCGCAGGTGGCGTAGCTTCTGCAGGCACAGAGGCTGCGATCGAGCCATATGTTCCTGTCAGCGCTGAAGGCGCAGCTATCAAGGCATATGTGCGCCAGCCTCGGCACCTGCGCAAACCTGTGGTCTACCGCACGGAATTTTTGGAGCAATACCACCCCAACCACACCGCGTACCTGCCTTTGAAGTTGCGGGAGCAGCTGCATGCCTTAGGACGCTCACCTGCCGAACAGACACCTGCAGGTACCTTTGCCAGGGACATTCTTAACCGCTTGCTGATCGACCTTTCTTGGGCTTCGTCACAGCTGGAAGGCAATACCTACAGCCGCTTGGATACCGCAAGGCTGATTGAGTTTGGTCAGGTGGCGGAGGGTAAGGATGCCTTTGAGACGCAGATGATCCTGAACCACAAGCAGGCCATCGAATTTCTCGTGCACTCGCCCGAGCAAGCCGTGGTGTCGCAGGACACCATCGTGGCCTTGCATGCCTTGCTCTCTGATGGCTTGATGCCTGACCCCGCCATGTGTGGCCGCATTCGCAGTCGTGCCGTAGAAATTGGCGGCAGCGTCTACCTACCCGTGGCTTTGCCTCAGCGTCTGGAAGAGTTGTTCGGCATCGTGGTGGGTATGGCCGCAGAGATCGAAGATCCTTTCGAGCAAGCCTTCTTCTTGATGGTGCACTTGCCTTACTTGCAGCCTTTCGAGGATGTGAACAAGCGTGTGTCGCGCCTGGCTGCCAACATTCCGTTCATTCGCCACAACCTGTGCCCGCTGTCATTCATTGATGTGCCGCAGCAAGCCTATGTGGATGCCATGATCGGTGTGTACGAGCTCAATCAGGTTGATCTGCTGCGAGATGTTTTTGTGTGGGCCTATGAGCGTTCATGCCAGCAGTACGTGGCTGTGCAGCAAAGTTTGGTGCCGCCAGACATCTTGCGCTTGCGCTACCGGCAAGTGCTTGGTGAGGTGATTGCAGCTGTTGTTCGCAGCGGCCAGCCAACCAATGCGGCGAGCGTCAGCGCCATGCTGCCTGCAAGTGTGCAACCTGAAGACCGCGAGCATTTCACACAGCTCGTGCTCAAGGAATTAGCGGGCTTGCATGCCGGAAATGCCGTGCGGTTTGGATTGCGGCCTCTTGAACTGGTCGGATGGAAAAATTAGTCGGACCGAGCCCCACTCATAATGTTCGCCTCTATCGAATAGGCGACCAGAGCTTAGGTTGGGGCATGGCTTGATCGTATTGGACCTGCCACTTAGGAGGTCCACGCTTCACCAAAATTTGTACCAGGGCTTGGCCGCTGACCGAGGGGGTGAGCGTTCTGCGGAGACTTCACGCTGCATGGCCTGGAATTTGTTCAAATCTGTCTGGATGCTGTGACGTTCGTTAAGGGCTTGAGTGGTTTTCTTGCGCTCAATATCGACGTCTTCACGCAAACGTACGATGGTTTGCAGCGCCTTGTCGAGTTGGATGGCCTGCGCTTCCTTCGTGGTCAGTAACTCGCCATAGGTCTGGGATGCCTTGATGTCCTGAACCGACGGTGAAGGGATGGATGGGCGGAATTCAGTGGCGGTCGCAGCATTGACCTCCGCCAGAACTGTGGTGCGTGCCTTGGCTTCTTTAGCCTCGGCGTCTGCGCGCAGCTGAGCAATGGTTTTGTAGGCTGTACTCAGCTCGACTTGCTGCAACTCAAACTTGGTGGTCAGCTCCTTGTAGCTGATCGGTTCGCTGATTGCATTTGTTTGTTTTGCACTATCTGTTAGCGGAACACGCGCATCGACTGATTTTGGGATTGTTCCGCTCTTGCCAACGGCGTTCCACCAACCCAGGCACAGGTCTCCTATGGTGGTGGTTAGGGCGCTCTCGAAATCGCGTGTGACATCGGAATAGCCAGTTTTCGCATGCACCAGTTCATGAATCAGTACGCCGGAGAATTCCTCGAAGGAATTTAGCTGAGGACGCCAAATGACGATGGAAGAGGTCGATGGATCCCAGCAACCCAAAGTTTGGCTGCTGTTCATCAAATCCGGCCGCATAGTATTCGAGATTTTGATTGCGGCGACCTTGGCGGGCCTACCTGTTGATTTCCACGCAGAACTGACCCGCAATTTCCATCTCAAACTGACCCACCCTTTGGCTTGAGCCGTAAGGCTCAAGATGTGGATAAGGTTTTGTTTCTCTCCTTCTTTGTGGACGGT
>NZ_JAZHFR010000155.1:0-2826 GCF_036541385.1 Comamonas sp. GCA5
GTGGCTGGACAAGAACAGGAGGCTATGGAAGAACTGCGAGCGGCTCTTGAACACCAGCCTGCAGTTCGTCCACTTGGCTTTCCTGGCCCTACTGCTCAGGAGATCGTAAACACGTTCTAAGCGCAGCCCCCGGGTCTGCGCTTTTTTTATGCCCTCGTCCCCGGCGTGCCAGAACCGGGTGGCGCTGCGCGGTGGCTGTGCGCACAATGTGCGCCATGCAATTTTTCAGAGACTTCAGCCTGTCGGCGCTGAGTGCCGGTTTTGTGGCGGTGTTGGTGGGCGTGACCAGCTCGGTGGCCCTGGTGTTCCAGGCGGCCCAGGCCTTCGGTGCCACGCCGGCACAGATCAGCTCGTGGATGTGGGCCCTGGGCTGGGGCATCGGTCTGTGCTGCGCCGTGCCCTCGCTGCTGCTGCGCAAGCCGGTGATGGTGGCCTGGTCCACGCCCGGGGCCGCGGTGCTGGCGGCCGCCGGGGTGGCGGGCGGCTTCAGCATGGCCGAGGCCGTGGGCGCCTTCATTGTCAGTGCGGCACTGATTGCGCTGTGTGGCTTCAGCGGCTGGTTCGAGCGGGTGATGGACCGCATCCCCGCGGCGATTGCGGCGGCGCTGCTGGCCGGGGTGCTGGCCCGCTTTGGCCTGCAGGTGTTCGAGTCGGCGCAGACGGCCCTGCCCCTGGTGCTCAGCATGCTGCTGACCTATGTGCTGTCGCGGCGGCTGTGGCCCCGCTATGCCGTCATGTTGACCCTGATGGCCGGCATCGCCTGTGCGGCCTGGCAGGGGCAGATGCAGTGGTCGCAGGTGGAGTGGCGCCTGGCCCTGCCGGTGTTCACCATGCCCAGCTTCACCTGGCAGGCCTGCATCAGCGTGGCGCTGCCGCTGTTTGTGGTCACCATGGCGTCGCAGAACCTGCCGGGGGTGGCGGTCATCCGCACCGCCGGCTATGCGCTGCCCGTGTCCCGGCTGGTGGGCACCACTGGCGTCGTCACCTTGCTGCTGGCACCGTTCGGGGCCTTCGGTATTAACCTGGCTGCCATTACGGCGGCCATCTGCATGGGCACCGAAGCCCACGCCGACCCGGCCAAGCGCTACACCGCGGCGGTCTGGTGCGGTCTGTTCTATGTGCTGCTGGGCATCTTCGGGGCCGTGGTGGCCGGGCTGCTGGCGGCCTTCCCCAAGGAGCTGGTCATGGCGATTGCCGGGCTGGCGCTGCTGGGCAGCATTGGCGGGGGGCTGGTGACTGCGCTGCAGCAGGACAGCAGCCGTGAGGCCGCACTCATCACCTTTCTGGTCACGCTCAGCGGTGTGGCGATTGCCGGCATCGGTTCGGCCTTCTGGGGCGTGGTCGCCGGGGGCTTGACCCTGTTCGTGCAACAGTACCAACCTTGGCGTACAAAAGCGCGCTGAACCTTTTCTTCTTTCTTGATCGGGGCGCTGCCCCAGCCCACCATGCAATTTCTGTTTGTCGCCGATCCCCTGGAATCTTTCAACACCAAGAAGGACAGCACCTTCGCCATGATGCGCGAGGCCCAGCGCCGTGGGCATACGGTGTTCGCGACCGAGCCCCGGGACATCAGCTGGCAGGTGGGGGGCAAGGTGGTGGCCCAGGTGCGGGCCCTGCGCCTGACCGGCGATCTGCACGACTGGTACGAAGAAGTGGGCGTGGCACAGCAGGCGCTGGCCGACTTTGATGCCGTGCTGATGCGCAAGGACCCACCGTTCGACAGCGAATTCTTCTATGCCACGCACATGCTCAGCCAGGCCGAGCGCGAAGGCGCCAAGGTCTTCAACAAGCCGGCGGCGCTGCGTGACCACCCCGAGAAGATGGCGGTGATGGAATTCCCCGAGGTACTGGGCCCCACCCTCATCACCCGCAACCCCCAGGACATCCGCGCCTTCCATGCCCAGCACCAGGACATCATCCTCAAGCCGCTGGACGGCATGGGGGGCATGGGCATCTTCCGCGTCGGCCCTGATGGCATGAACCTGGGCTCCATCATCGAAACCCTGAACCAGCAGGGCGCCACCAGCGTGATGGTGCAGAAGTTTCTGCCGGCCATCGCCCAAGGCGACAAGCGCATCCTCATCATTGGCGGCAAGCCCGTGCCGTACTGCCTGGCCCGCATTCCGCAGGGCAACGAAGTGCGCGGCAATCTGGCTGCGGGTGGCAAGGGTGTGGCCCAGCCGCTCAGCGACAGCGACCGTGCCATCGCCGACAAGCTGGGGCCCATCCTGGTTGCACGCGGTCTGCTGCTGGTGGGCCTGGATGTGATCGGCGACAAGGTCACCGAAATCAACGTCACCAGCCCCACCTGCTTCCAGGAGATTCAGCAGCAGACCGGCTGCGACGTACCGGCGCTGTTTGTGGATGCGCTGGAGCAGGCGGTCCAGGCCGCTGCCTGAGTGCGGCATCAGGCACCCGCTGTAAGCGGGTGCAGGAAATCCAAGGGATTTCCCTGGGGGTGTCAAAAATAGGTATAGAATTGCGGTCTTCGCTGCTCACGACAACTGACAGCGAGCAAGAAGAAAAAATTCTTCTTGAGGCACGAAAAGTTGTGCTACAATACAAGGCTTCGCTGATCACGGCGAAGGAAGAAATCTGAAGCGATTCAGGTTTGCATCTTTAAAAAGATACAGCCGATAAGCGTGGGCGTTTGAAGGCGAATTGCCAAGTTCTTTGGAACTAAAAACAAACGCTCATGGAAATAGAGAAGTGAAGTTCACTTCAATTCCGTTTTTATGAGTGAGTCGCAAGACTTTAAATTCAAGATCGAACTGTAGAGTTTGATCCTGGCTCAGATTGAACGCTGGCGGCATGCCTTACACATGC
>NZ_JAZHFR010000156.1:0-2788 GCF_036541385.1 Comamonas sp. GCA5
GCCCCACTGCGGTGGCGGCCGCGTCCGGCCCCTGCCAAGCCCGCACCCGCTGCGGCGCCCAAGGCCGCTGTCGCCCAGGGGGGCGAGGACGAATGGGAAAGCTTCTGAAGTCGCCGTCTTGCGGTGGCGTCTAGCCTGCGGCAGCAGCGTGGGCGGAAGCGCCCCCACCGCTCAGGCGGACGCCCTAAGACCTGCATGTGCAGGTCTTTTTTTATAGCTGGATGCGCTGGTGAATCATGGAGTTTCAGCAGTTTTTGTGCTGAAAGTGCCTAAAGATCAGCGCTGCCAGCTCTGCTTTTGTGGTTGCTGCGGCCTCAGCCTTCGGCGCCTTCGACCAGGAACTGTACCTTGCGTTCGCCGCGCCACTCGTTGATGTCGAGGCGGAAGGCCAGGTGTACCCAGCCGGGCAGGGGTTCGGTGCGGCCGAACCAGATGCCGTCCACCACGTCGCCGCGGTGGCGCAGCTGGAGCTTCAGGTGCTTTTCGCCCACCAGCCGCTGCGACAGCACCTCCACGTCCTCGCTGAAGGTGGGCGGGGCAAAGCCCTGGCCCCAGACTTCCAGGTTCAGCTGCTCGACCACCTCGGCCTGGCGGAAGGCCGGGTCCAGCGGGCCATCGGTCTCCACGCAGCGCGTCAGGGTCTTGGCGTCCAGCCATTCCTGGGCGACCTGGGCAAAGCCCTGTTCGAAGGTGTGGAAGTGCTCTTCGGCGATGGTGCAGCCGGCCGCCATGGCGTGGCCGCCAAAGCGCAGAAGCACGCCGGGGTGGCGCTTGGCCACCAGGTCCAGCGCGTCGCGCAGGTGAAAGCCGGGAATGGAGCGGCCCGAGCCCTTGAGCTCGTGCGCCTTGCCCTCGGCCTGGCTGGCGGCAAAGACGAAGGTGGGGCGGTGCAGGCGGTCCTTGACGCGCGAGGCGACGATGCCGACCACGCCTTCGTGGAAGTCCGGGTCGAACACGCTGATGGCCGCAGGCGGCAGCACACCGTCTTCGAACAGCTCATCGGCCAGGGCAAAGGCCTGCAGGCGCATGCCGGACTCCATCTCCTGGCGCTCGCGGTTGATGCGCGTCAGCGTGTGCGCCAGTTCCAGCGCCTTGGGGTAGTCATCGGTCAGCAGGCACTCGATGCCGATTGTCATGTCGGCCAGGCGGCCGGCGGCATTGATGCGCGGGCCCAGGGCAAAGCCGAAATCCGTGGTGCTGGCCTGCCAATATTCCTTGCCGGCGGCCTCGTACAGGCCGCGAATACCGGCTGGCATGTGGCCTTTGCGGATGCGCTGCAGGCCCTGCGCCACCAGGCGGCGGTTGTTGGCGTCCAGCTTGACCACATCGGCCACGGTGCCCAGGGCCACCAGGGGCAGCAGGGTGTCCAGCTTGGGCTGGTGGGCGGCGTCGAACACCCCGCGCGCGCGCAGCTCGGCGCGTAGCACCAGCAGCACGTAGAACATCACGCCCACGCCGGCCAGGGACTTGCTCTCGAACGTGCAGCCGGGCTGGTTGGGGTTGACCATGGCGTCGGGCGCGGGCAACTGCTCGCCGGGCAGGTGGTGGTCGGTCACCACCACGGTCAGGCCCAGGGCCTTGGCCTGGGCCACGCCGTCCACGCTGCCGATGCCGTTGTCCACGGTCAGCAGCAGCTCGTGCCCCTTGGCGTGCACGCGGCGTGCAATCGGGGCGGACAGGCCGTAGCCGTCGGTGATGCGGTCCGGCACCTCATAGCTCACATGCTGGGCGCCCAGCATGCGCAGGCCGCGGATGCCGACCGCGCAGGCGGTGGCGCCGTCGCAGTCGTAGTCGGCGACGATGCAGATGCGCTGCTGCCGCGCGATGGCGTCGGCCAGCACGCGGGCCGCCTCCTGGATGCCCTTGAGGCCGGAAGGCGGCAGCAGCTTGCCCAGGCCGGTGTCCAGCTCTTCACAGGACTGCACGCCGCGCGCCACGTACAGGCGCGCCAGCAAGGGGTTGATGCCGGATTGCACCAGGGTCTGGACGGTGCTTTCCGGGATCGTTCGTTCAATGATCTTCATAGCGCTTGGTGCAAGCCAGCAAAGCGCTGGGGGCTGAAAACGTTCTTGATCTTGTCCACCAGCCCGCGTGGCTGGCTGTCCCAGCTGCGGGCGTGGTGTTCGCCGCACAGGCTCAGGGTGGCGGGGCCGCCCTGGGCGACATGCTGCGCCAGTTCGGCCAAGGGGCCGGCATCGGCGGCCAGCCAGGCCTGCTTCCACGCCGGCCAGTCCTGGCGCAGGGCCGCCTGGCGCAGCCCGTCCACCACCTGCAGCTGGACCTGGGCGGCGGCCTGCTGGCTGTGCGCCAGCGCGTCGGCATCCAGGCTGCCCGCGCCGTGCAGCCAGAAGGCGTTGATCGGCCGCAGGCCGCGTTCGGCGCGCCGGTCGTTGAAGGCGTGGGTGTACAGCAGCATCTGCACCTCGCTGTGCAGGCGGTGCAGGGTGCGTGCGGTCTGCGCACTGGGCAGCCAGGGGCTGACATCGCGCAGCAGCACCCGGTCCAGCGAGGCTGGGCGCAGGTCGGCCAGCGGTGCGCCGGCGATGCGCCACAGCAGCGGCGTGACGATGTCCAGCGACAGACCGTCCTGGGCAAACCAGGGCTGCAGCAGGGCGTGCAGGGCCTGGGCATCGGCCAGTTCCAATTGCAGGCTGGCCGGATCGTCCATGCGCACCTGGTCGGCCCCGGCGGTCCAGTGGCAGGGCGTCAGCCAGGCACAGGGCCAGGTGTCGACGGTCTGCGTGGCCACGGGCGGCCCAGGCGGGCCGCTCGGCGTCCAGCGCCCAGG
>NZ_JAZHFR010000157.1:0-2739 GCF_036541385.1 Comamonas sp. GCA5
AAGCTACCCCTGATGAAGCGTACTTTGCAGCATTGCCGTTTGCACAAATGCAGGCGGCATAACCCCGGTGATCTCGCTTAGCAACTGGACTCAATTGTTCAAACGACCGGGACCACTTCTCCCTTCACCGTGCTGAGGTGCTCGACCATGGGTTTGATGAAAACGCAGAATGTCTTCAAAGCCAGCAACGATGCGCTCTTCGCGCGGGGTACGGCTGGAAGTTTTGAGCGGGGTAACCTCTACACCCAACGCATCCAGCAGGTCGTCATCATCCATATCAGCCATTGCTCAAAGCTCCTTGTGCCTGGGCAGATTTAGCCAATGCACGATAGCGTGCAAAAGCCGCCACGCCCTCGGCCATACGCTTTTCCCAAGCATCCGCGGAGTTGAGATCCGGCAAGCGGTTACGTTCGTTCTTGAACTGCAAAGCGCGCTTGGAAAGGTCGCGCGCCTCTTCCTCAGTTAGGCTTACCTTCTTGGCGGCAATAGCAGCCTGTACCTGCCGCAGCGACTTCTCATCCATGGCCTTGGCAAGCACTGCGTAGGCAGCGTCAAAAGGGTTGATGCGGTCAATCAAATCAATGTCCAAGTCCTTCACGTTGACGAACTTGCGCACACCATCGATCAGGGCGGTGCTTCCTTGCCCGGTGCCACTGCCGCTGGCATCTGCCTGAGCCAAGGCCAACTTCGCTTGCTGGGTGATGTTCATTGCGGCAATGGCGTGCTGCCGGATAGCCTCTTGATCAGCATCGCTCAGCTCGGGATAACGCTCCCGCACGATCTTGCCCATACGCAGTTGGGTTAATTCCTCGGGCAGCGTGTTTTCCTTATCGAACAGCCCGCGTTCGAGTGCTGTCTTGTCTTGCAGAAAGCTGGTGACGACTTCGTTCAAGTCTTCCTTGCAAATTCGAGTGGCTTCGGGTGTTTCAGGCTTTGTCAGACCGGCAATCTCCAGGTGAATCTGGCCAGTGTCCTTGTTAACCCCGATGTTATGCCCGCCCTCTTTGTAGCCCTCTTCACCATAGTCAAAGCCTTCTTGAGGACCTGAGTTCTTCGGCGTGAACTCGTAGCGGGGCGCCAGAACCTGCTCCATCAACAGGCTGGCAGAGATGGCTTTGAGCATGTCGTTCACGGCTTCTGCCACTGCTGATTGCTCTGCGGTGGGCTCTGCGATCAGGTTGGTGAACCGTGACCGCTCTTTGCCTTTGGCGTCACGGGTTGCACGACCAATGATTTGCACGATTTCGGTCAGACTGCTGCGGTAGCCAATGGTCAACGCATGTTCGCACCAAATCCAGTCGAAGCCTTCTTTGGCCATGCCCAGCGCGATGATCACATCCACATGGTCACGGTCGTTTTTGTGGGCAGGGTCTTTCAATGCAGACAGAACGCGAGAGCGCTTAGCTGGATCACTGTCATCGACAAGATCCGCCACCTTCAAAACACGGCCTTGTGGGGACTCGACCAAGTGGAAGCCGGTGTCGGGGTCCACGCCCTTCCATGTGCCCAAGCCATGCATGATCTCGTCCACCTCGCGCTGCTTGTCTTTCAAGCTCTCACGCGCATTCACGTTGGGGATGTGGACGATGGTTTTGAGTGCGGGGTCCAACACCTTGTTGACCGCATCGACATAGGCCCCCGTGTAGAAGAAGTAGCCGATGTCCAGCGATTTGAGCCACTGGTAGCCATTGAGCTGCTCGTAGTAGGTGTAGGTCACCGTCTCGAACTTGGCTTCGTCTGCAGGGCCCAAAACGGCCTCGCTGTCCCCTCGAAAGTACGAACCCGTCATCGCCACCAAGTGAACCTTGTCACGGGCAATGAAAGCGCCCAATTGGCTGCCCAGCTTGTTGTCTGGGTTGCTGGACACGTGGTGAAACTCGTCAATTGCAATCAAGCGATTGTCGAACGCCGTGATGCCTAGCTCTTCCACCGCAAAGCGGAACGTGGCATGGGTGCAGACCAACACCTTGTCATCGCTGGCCAGAAACTGCCGAACAGCATCTACCTTGGACTTTGCCGTGCGCGGCTCATCCCCGCCTGGGGCATTGCACAGGTTCCACTGCGGAGCCACCTTCCAATCCCAATAAAAACCGAACTGCGTCAATTGCTCATCAGCAAAACTGCCTCCGATAGAGCGCTCGGGCACCACAACGATGGCCTGTTGCAAGCCCTGGTTGTTCAGCTTGTCTAGCGCAATGAACATCAGGGCGCGGGACTTGCCGGATGCCGGGGGAGACTTGATCAGCAGGTATTGCTCACCCCGCTTGGCGTAGGCACGCTCTTGCATGGCACGCATGCCCAACTCATTGGCCTTGCTCGATGCGCCAGTGCGTGCCGTGGTGATGGACACCGATGGCACGGTGTACGCATTGGTCGGGTTGCTTGCTTGATCGCTCATAAGGTTTTCTTCCTCCCTCGGGTTGCCTTGGCGGCAGGCTTAGTCTTGTCTGCGGCAGTCATCTTGGTGTACAGCTCGAACAGCTTTTCCAGCCGCTCGGTGTCGTTCTTGAAATGGCGGCCTATGTAGATGCGCTCCAACACTTCGTCATTGCGTTCATGGGCGTGACGCAGGTTGTCCGGCATGGTTTCCGGGTTGTACAGATCGGCGATGGTGGCTGGGTGTCGGGTCCCGGACGATTGGCTGCTTAAAAACAAGCGTCCGTTGCTGCATGGCCGAGAGGTACTGCAAGCAGTTCTGGCAACATGGCAATCCCGTGCCAAGGAGTTGCCATGCTGATC
>NZ_JAZHFR010000158.1:0-2726 GCF_036541385.1 Comamonas sp. GCA5
TGTCCTGTACGCCCCGGTTGCGCAACTCGGTGACCACCTGCAGCCAGAACTTGGCCCCTTCGGTCTGGGCCAGCCACAGGCCCAGCACCTCCTTCTCTCCGCTCATGGTGATGCCGATGGCTAGGTACACGGCCTTGATCCGTATGGCGCCCTCGCGCACCTTCACGTGGATGCAGGCCAGGCCTCGAACTGGAAGAAGTCCAGGTGCCGCCAGGATCGGCGCAGCCGGTCGTGCACCGGTTGCGTGGCCGCACCGCATGCCGGGCAGGCGAGCCTGCTGGTGTGGCAGCCGATCTCGAAGTCGATACGCCGCTTGGCGGTGTCGAGCCTGACGTCATCGACGACCCACGGCGGCTGCAAGCCCAGCGCGCTGGTGAACAGAGCTTCTACGGCAATGCCCATGGACTCATCCTCCTGATCAAACACGCCTCGTGGACATGTGCACAGGCCGGCCAGCGGCCTGCACACATGCCCACCGGGCTCAACAACCAGGGGAGCATTGTGAGTGTTGTGTTCCACACGAAATGACGAAGGACCCGCAACATCATGAGCGCCCGCGGGAAGGTGTTCAGAACGTTGAGCGGTGCCTAATCCAGAAATTTCGCCTCTATGTGTGCTCGTGAAGAAAAGCCTTCCAAAAGGGGCAGGTCAGATGCGTGTGCCCATATGTGTGCCCATTTAAAATCAATAAAAAATAAAGTTGTTTAATATCAATTGCTTAGATGCGTTCTTTAGCTTCTGCATCGAAGTGAGCGCGGCGCCGCCCTGCGCGCTGGCGGGCGAGTGCGTCCCGCCCAGCGTGGCCTACGGCGTCGGTGCGCAAGGCGGTTGCTCACCCTGGGTGGACGACCCAGGCACGGTCTGCGCGGCACTTAAAAAACAGAGCGCTTGGCGCACCAAGACAAAGGACTTCCAGCCTCAAAAGACTGGAAGTCCTTGTCGCATCAGCGGTATCTGCTACTTTTTCACGCGTTGAATGCCATGCTAGGGGCTGCCGCGCTGCGGCGGCGCAGCAGGTAGATGTCCATGATCCAGCCGTGCTGTGCGCGCGCGGCGGCGCGCGTGGCCAGGATGCGCGGGCCGGCCTCGGCCAGCGGGCCGTGGTCCAGCACCTGCTGGGCCATGCCCACGTAGGCGCCCCACCAGATGTCTACGTCCTGCGCCAGCGCCGGCGGCAGGTGGGTGAAGCTGCACTGCCCATCCAGCATGACGACCACGGTGTCCACCCCGGCGGGCCAGCCGTGGTCACGCAGCTGGCGGCCGGTGGTCACGGTGAAGGGTTGGCCGATCTCGTTCACCGCCAGCGCGTGGGCGGCGGTCAGGGCCTGGACGGCGGTGATGCCGGCCACCACATGCACCTGCACGGGCGGCGGCTGCATGCGCGCGGCGATGCGCAGCGTGCTGTCGTATAGCGAGGGGTCGCCCCAGACCAGCAGGGCCACATGCAGCGGCCCTTCGGCCTGGCGCGGCTGCAGCCCGTCTGCCAGGGCCTGGGCCATCGTCGCCTGCCAGCAGCGGGTGATGGCGGCATGCCATTCGTCCACCTGGGCCAGGTAGTCGTCGCCCTGGCTGCGGCGCACGGGCATGTCAAAGCCGGCCACACGCGGCGGCGTGGGCACGTCGGCCAGCACGGCATCGCACAGCGACTGGCGCAGCGCGGCCAGCTCGGCCTTGTCCTCGCCCTTGTGCGGCAGCAGGATCAGGTCGGCCGCGCGCATGGCCTGCAGGGCCTGGCGCGTGAGGTGGTCGGGGTTGCCCGTGCCAATCCCGATCAGCGTCAGGGCCACGGGGGGCAGGGGGCGGTTCATGCCGCGTCGTGGCCCAGGGGGCGGTCGGTGGCGGTGTCCACGGCAGTGCCTGTGGCGGGAAAGCGCGGCTCGGTGCCCAGGGGGCGGTAGCGGCGGTCGTAGTCGGCGGCGTAGAGGCGGCTTTCGCCAAAGTCTTCGGCGCTGATGCTGCGGCCCACCAGCATGATAGCCGTGCGCTCCATGCGGCTGGACACGGCCTGGGCCAGCTGGCCCACGGTGGTGCGCACCACGGTCTCATCGGGCCAGCTGGCACGCCAGACGATGGCGGCGGGGCAGTCGGCACCGTAGTGGGGCAGCAGCTCGGCCTGCACCTTCTCGGCCACGTGGATGGACAGGTGGATGGCCAGCACTGCGCCGGTGGCGGCAAAGGCAGCCAGGTTCTCGCCCTCGGGCATGGCGGTGGCGCGGCCCGAGGTGCGCGTCAGCACCAGGGACTGGCACAGGCCGGGCAGGGTCAGCTCGGCCCCCAGCGTGGCGGCCGCGGCGGCGAACGAGGGCACGCCGGGCGTGACGCTGTAGGCAATGCCCAGCTCGCGCAGGCGGCGCAGCTGCTCGCCCATGGCCGACCAGACGGACAGATCGCCCGAATGCAGGCGGGCCACGTCCTGGCCCTGGGCCTCGGCGGCCTGGATTTCCGCCACGATCTGGTCCAGGTCCATGGACGCGGTGTTGACGATGCGCGCGCCCGGCGGGCAGTGCGCCAGCAGTTCGCGCGGGATCAGCGACCCGGCATACAGGCACACCGGGCAGCGGGCCATCAGGTCGCGCCCGCGCACGGTGATCAGGTCGGCGGCGCCGGGGCCGGCGCCGATGAAATGCACGGTCATGCCGTTACTCCTCAAGGGGAGAGGCTATCGCCTCTCCGGATACACAATCGAAAGACGGGGCGGCGCAGGCCAGCGCCAGCGTGCGCAGCCG
>NZ_JAZHFR010000159.1:0-2687 GCF_036541385.1 Comamonas sp. GCA5
CAGCAGGCCAGACAGCAGTTCTTCGGGTACGTCGTGTTTCTTGGTGTTCATAGTGTTTACGGACAGGCCGGCTTGCGCCGGCTGTTGATTGGCCGTTTACACAAAATTTTGCACACCCTCGACTACGTCCGCGTTTGCCGCTGCCAGCGGCAAACCAGGCCATGCGCTTGTCCAACCAAATTGACAGTGAACCACGTGCCTTGAGTGCTGCGTTGTACTGTTTCCAATTCGTGGTTTGGTAGCGAGGTTTGTTGGCTGGGCTCATGTCGCAAGCCTACACCTGGCGGCATAGCTATTTATGCAACAACGCCGCCACTGCTCCAAATACTTCGAGTCGATACGCACTGGCTTGGAGGCCAAGACCTGCTGACCACGAGCCGTGATCTTGAAGACGGCTCGCTTTGGAGCCTCAATCAGCCCAGCCTTCTTCAGGTACGTTCTTGCCCACCCAATCCGATTCTTGAACACACCTTGCTGCCCACTTGGCAGTAGCTCTGCCCTCTCAGCCGATGTGAGACCGAACTGCTCTGCAAGAGCCTCTTCTGTTTCTCGCAACGAATGCTCACCGCCATCAGCCAAGTACGACAAGAACGGAAGCATGCAAGTTTGGTAGTCTGGAATCGCCATAGCCCAAGCATACCTGCAACAAAAGATTACAAACCGCAGCACGCAAGCAGACAGACATGCGACATCTGCTTCACATGGATGCGCCTATCCCCAAAAGCATCCGTAGAGATCTTTATCCACCACATCACAGAATGCCTCAATGGTGGATACAGCTGCAGCAGGCTCATAGCTGTGCCACTTGAGATCTGCACGCTGCCAGTACAGCTTCCAGAGTTGCTGCGTCTTGACCCAGGTAGCTTTGGCAAATGGACGCTCAATCACTTCTCCATCCATAAGCCTCCTTTTCTCCAGCAGGAAAATAGACTGCCCCTCAATCGAAAACATCAGATCTAACTGGTCGCGTACGTGTGCAGGCGGTCTACGCTTTTCGACAAAACCTGCAACAACTTTGCTGATTCTTCGTACTTCAAACTCACTAAAGGCCATGACCCCTCCCAAGAGCCATGACCTTAACACTACTCAGACACGCGAAGATACCGCATCCTGAGAAAAAGCTTTTAAGACCTCTTTGCGACGCATCACACGCGCTTTCTTCTTCGAATTAATCTCTCCTTTCCTAAATGTTCTGCTTAACCCATGAACCACTAGACGAGGAAATGGATCAGGCTTAGTGACATAGGCAGACATAGCCTTGACACCATTCTGAAAATCTTCATCCATTTTTACGAAATCACCAACAGATCTCCATTTGTAATTTTTCTGATGCTTCTTTTCATTGCAGTTGAAGTACCTACCAATTATTGGCACAACGTCTTTGACCCAGTGATGACCAAGACTCCTTGCTACATTCACATCGCGCCTGAGATTTGAGCCATTCAAAACAAAGATAGAGTGAATGTGTACCCCTCTATCATCACCAAACTCAATCTTCATTGCATAGCCAAGAAAATTCTGCTTATAGCTCTTGCGTGCAAAAGCAAGCAGCCTACTCCAATCATCTACAACGTTTTGCTGAGAGCTTATTGATTGTATAGGCTCTTGATGGTAGTAAAGATCAAGCCTCACAATCATGATCTTGCTATGAGCTATTTTTAAATCAGAAATATAGTCATACAAAGACTCTGCCCTACGTTTGTGGAGCTTATCTTCCTCCTGATAGGCGTTGTTAAACCCCTTAGATCCAATCCTCTTTATTAAGTTATAAAAAAGTATTCCTTCAAAGTCATCAGCACACTTCCACTCAGCCCTAGCATCCATAAGAGCTTTGAATACAGAGAAAGATGTATAAACCTTGCAAACTATCTCCTTGAAGAATTCATCATCAGGACTAGGAAGCTCACTATCCAAGGCCTGAAGCAGAACTCTCAGCTTCCTACTGAGCCTCAGCTTCAAATTAGATTTCAAAGAAGAATAGATTCTTCTAGCCACTTCATCAGCCAACTTCATCCAAGAAGCTAGCTGCAGCTCATAAAGCAGAGCCTCCCGCTCAAGAGAACTTTTTTCAATTTCAAACTTCATACAGCACCCAGAAGCTTGACCACCTTAGGGTCAAGCTAAGATGGTGAGATCAGATCTCTTTATCCCTTCATTACACAAGCAATCATCTCGTGAAGAGAACTGCTTGTGTATATTTCATCAGTTAATTGATGCACTATTCTTTAAGTCATCTTTGTTATTAATCTTTATAACATAAGCTCCCAAAACACTTCAGGCTTTAAATCATCACAACTGATCAGAATCACCAGTCATTCACACAAGTTTTCTGCACAAAACAAAGCCAGCACGTGGCTGGCAAGTTAGGTCCTCAAGATGACTGAGCAACATTCATCTTGGACTCAATCCAATCATCGATCTGATCCTCAATCCATGCTACGGAATTTTCACTCAACCTTATTGGCTTAGGAAATTTTTCATCATAGTACTTTGAATGAGAATTCAGTCTGCTATAGATAAATGACTTGGAAACATCCAGCTTCAAGCAAAGCTTTTTTATGCTTAACTGTCGGGTCCCGGACGATTGGCTGCTTAAAAACAAGCGTCCGTTGCTGCATGGCCGAGAGGTACTGCAAGCAGTTCTGGCAACATGGCAATCCCGTGCCAAGGAGTTGCCATGCTGATCA